>CAZRAQ010000043.1:7909-16377 GCA_964598015.1 uncultured Methanoregula sp.
CGCAGGCCTTCTGCGTCAAGGAAAGATTTCGGCTTGGTGGTTTTTTAGGAAGCCTTTCTGCACGGCCTGCACTTTTTCAACTGCTGGTCAACATCCTCATGGATGATCTGTTTGATCTCCTGGATCAACCGACTGCTCACCACTGCAGGGTCCTCCCCTGTCTTCTTTGCTATCTCCTGGGATACATAGGGGATCGAATATTCGGAAAACTTCATGGGAGTGCCAGTAATCTTCCAGATGGCAAATTCAAGTTCTTCTTTCAGGGTCGGGCGCATGCATCACTTCCATCGTGACAGAAAAACCTTGCAAAAAATCGGTTCTGAGTATGTTATGAAGAGATTGTCTTAAATGTAATTGAACAGGCATCTTTTATTCAGTCGTGAGAATTGCACTTCCCCGCGCCCTATCTGCACCGGATCGCGCTCTTATGCAGTACACTCCTCTCCCGTTCCTGCCCGGACCCTCCAATATGTCCTCGTGAAGGGTGATTCTCAGGTTTTGCCAGGTCACACCCGCAAAAGATTACGATTATCTAATCGTACCTCATTATCCCGTTGCGGCCGAAATATCGATTATTAAGCGGAGAAATGCCAGAATAATTGCGAAAATATTCGCATTCAAGGGTAATTACATATCCGTTGAACTGAAATGGAGATGGGTAGAAGACCCCGGTGGTTACCATGCAGTCCCGAATACTCTGGCTCCTCCTCTTTGGCGGTGTTCTTGTAGCGGGTGCAATCATAGGGGTTGCACTCCTGCAGGAAGACTCGCTCCCGGCCTCTGGCAGAGCTATCAACAAGTTTGAATCGACGGAAGCGCTGAAAGCATACCTCAAAGCACATCGCGATGAGGCCGTGCCAGGGACTTATCGTCAGGGGGGCATGACCATGGTCCCGACAATGATGGTGTCAGATGCAAAGGAAGTCCAGGGAAGCGGGGGAGGGGTCGGCGGCGGAGGGGGCGCACCATCCGTTTCAGCGGAAGATTACTCGGTCACAAATATCCAGGTGATCGGTGTCGATGAGCCCGATTTTGTGAAAAACGACGGGAAGTACATCTACCTCATCGCGGACCGGGCGCTTGTTGTCATCGATGCATATCCGGCAGAACAGGCCCAAATACTCTCGACAACGCCATTCATTGAGAGTCCCGTGGAGATCTTTCTTGAGGGAGACAGGCTTGTCGTCTTCACGAACGGAAACAATGAACAATTCATCAAACCTGCCGGGAGCATCGCTCCAGTCCCCAGATGGCGCCCGGTGACAAAAGCGCTGGTATTCGACGTCTCGGACCGGAACGCACCGGCTCTTGAGAGGACGATTACCATGACAGGCAGTTATTATGACTCGCGAATGATCGGGGACTATGTCTATTCGATCACCACGGAAGCGGTCGATTACTCATTCAACGACCCGAACGTCCCGATGGTGAAAGAAGGCGATGACCGGGAGATCACGCCGGATGTCTATTATTTCGACATGATCTATCCGTATTACCTGTACCAGACCATCACCTCTTTCAATATCCATGATACTGCAGCTCCGTCAGCAGAATCCTTCCTTGTTGGGTCGGCAACAACGCTCTATTCGTCACCATCGAACATGTATATCGCATACCAGCGGACCATCCCCCCACAGCGCTGGAACGAGATGCGGCCGGCTCTCCAGGAACAGATAGCCCCACCGGGATACAATCAGGAAGGCACCATCATTCACAAGTTTTCAATGAACAACGGGAAGGTCCGATATGTCGCAAGTGGCGATGTTCCAGGCCACCTGCTGAACCAGTTCTCGCTGGACGAATATGAGGATCATCTGAGGGTCGCCACAACGGTCGAGGGCTGGACCAGCTCCGGTGCGTTTCTGTTCAACAATGTCTACGTGCTGGATGACGACATGCAGACCGTGGGCAGGATTGAGTACATCGCTCCCGATGAACGGATCTACTCCAGCCGATTCATCGGCGACCGGCTGTACCTGGTGACGTTCAAGAGAATCGATCCGTTCTTTGTCATCGACCTGTCCGATCCGGCACGACCCGGAATACTCGGGATGCTGAAGATCCCCGGGTTCTCTGATTACCTCCACCCGTATGACAAGGACCACATCATCGGGATAGGACGCGAAACTGCGGAAAACCAGTGGGGTGGGGTCTCGACAGAGGGTCTCAAACTGGCACTCTTCGATGTATCCGATGTCAACAATCCTGCCATGATTGACAAAGTCGAGATCGGGGCGTCAGGCTCTGACTCAGAGGCTCTCCGCGACCACAAGGCATTCCTTTTCGACCGTGCAAAGAACCTGCTGGTCATCCCCGTGGAAGAGGTCCGTGAGATACCCCTGTATGAGGGAAAAACGGCACCCTATTCGAGGGAGTACTGGAACGGTGCATACGTCTTTGGTATCACCCCTGAAACAGGATTTGTGCTCCGTGGGAGGGTCGCCCACATGACAGGACCGGGTATGTTCTATGGTGCTGACAGGGTTACCCGGTCGCTCTTCATGGACGATGTGCTCTCGACAATCTCGTCATCAGAGGTGATCTTCAGCGATCTCAACAACCCTGATACCCAGCTGAAGAGTATATCGCTTCCTTATCCTATGTATCCAGATTACTATCCCACAATGAAATAATGCCCCTCGATGTGACTGGTCGGGAGACGAAAAACCGGGTTTGTTCATTTCATCCCCGGTTTTCGTCACGAAAACCGGTGCAGTGGCGTCTATCTGGGGGCTGCAGTTAAAACCAGGTGGGGATGGGGGGTCCGGTCAGCCACCTTAAGAGGTTCCAGTTCATCAATGAAACCTGCACCAGAGAGAAAAAAACCATTCCCCTTTTATTATCCCCTTGAAACCCGGGAATTTTCCCCGTATCCTTCTTTTCCAATGAAACGCTCATGAGACTCATTTATCACATCCCCCACAAATGTAAATCAAGAATGCAATTTTTTATGCCATAATGGCTCCACCATTTTCATCATTTATTCTCGACTGCACTGCGGTTATGAGAGTTGGCAGTGACGACTTGCACGAATCTTGTCCAGGCTCACCAGGAGTTCTTTTTCCCCGTGAAGAAGGGAATCGAGGGGAGAGGATACAAAAGTCCCGATCGACACTCTCCTCCCCTCAGACCGGTTTGAACGTCCGTATGATCTCGATAGAGTCTATGATTTGCTGGGCGTCTGCCTTGTTGTGATCATAGACGTTATCCCGTATGGAGTAGGGACCAAAATAGCTGATAATATAGCCTTTTCCATCGATGATCGTGTAATACTGCATGAAGCTTCGGACGGCATTTCCTCGTTTATCATGCGTATAATATTCGATCTGGTACGCACGTGCATTGGAGAGCATGGCAGGTGCACTCCTGGTCGTTGTTGTGATGGAGTAATCACGCTGGAGTCGTGCTACGGCATTGTTGAAATATTCTTCAATGACCAGCGTGGAGGGTTTTGCATCAATCTCAATGGTGAAGTTCGCAACGTACTTGTAGCACTGGTTTGAGTCCGAGTCACACATAGTTTCTACCGGAGCACCGAGCGTAAGGACCGTCCGTCCTGCCACAGCCTCGTTGATGAACCAGCTCCGTGGATAACGGAGGGAATAACCGTATTTGGTGCTGGTGTAGGTGGCATAGGGATCAACTGTGACAGTCGGTGTCACCTCGACTGTGGGCGTCTCCGTCACCGTACTTACCGCGGTAATCACGCTTCCATTCCCTTCTCCCTCCCCCGGTTTATCGGGGGATTGATTCACATCCCCTGAGTCAGGGGTGACTACCAGAGAGGGAAATGCGACCGGCTGCCCGTATTCATCACGAGGGGTTAGATTCTCAGGGGAAGAGTTAACCGGCACAAAGAGTAAATCGATGAAAGAGGCGTTCGATCCCGGGCTGTACGAATCGAGTGCCGGATGGTACACAAGGAGCAGATATCCATTGGCCAGGACCGACATGACCAGTAACAGCGCAAGTACTTTCTCCCGCATCATGCACCTACCTCCAAAAAGAAGCGAGGATTCCGGTTATCATGATGATCTATGACCTTATACACGATAAAATTTGACGTTGCGGTCATTTCCCACGAAATGTCGGGCAATGACGAGAACCGGGGCAAGTTCAATCGTTGATCAGGATCGCACCGAATACTACCAGGAAGATCCCGATGATGACTGCAATAATCCCGATAGACCCTTTCAGTACGTTGACCACATCGGGAAGGAATACCCATATTCCGTAGGCTCCCAGAGCCAGTAGGATAATTCCTCCAATCAGGCTTGCAGCTCCTGTCTTGTCCATTTCTTACCCTCCTTTATCCTATTCTATCATTCCGGGGTATATAAGAATGCTGTTGCATGGACAGGATATCCGGCAACGGTCTTTTGACAAAATAAGAAAAGGGGTCAGGAAGAGGGGGTTTTCGGAGCCTGTTCTTCAAGCGCTGCATACACCTGCCTGAAGATCTCCCGTGTCTCAAGACCTTCCTCCCGTGACAGTTTCTGGATGGCAAATCCGACATGAACAAGCACAAATTCCCCGATCTCCACATCCACGAGATCGAGCTTCACCTCCTGCCTCAGATCGCCATAATCCACCAGACCGATATTCCCTTCTCTCTTTTCAATCACTTCCGCTGGTACTGCTATGCACATTGGGTTGGCCTCTCCAGTGCATATTGGATTTTCCATGAGATAAAAGAAATGATAGTGGTGCTTGCCCTGATCCCACACCACGGGCGTTCGCAACAGCCGGTCCTCTCTTCGAGGAGCGGGTGAAACAACCGGGAGCAAAGATTCGAGGACAGGTCTGGTGATCGGCTGGGAGCAGTTGCCCCATTTTTAAAAAAACTCTATGGTTCCCCTTCTGAAACACCCATAAAAAATGAAAATGCCTGATGCATTTTCACATGAGATCAGGCTGCAGCTTCAAACCAGTCCGGGAGGACGAAGTCCCCTTCTTTGAGGTGGTCTGGCCAGACAATCACCGGACGGAGGTTCTGCGCCGTCTCGTTCCAGCGGAGCTGTTCCATGTAGAGATCGAAACGGGCTTCCCGGAAATCATCGGTAAACTGGATAGTCCCGTTCTCCATCGCTTCGATGATCTGGGGCATCTCGAGGGTATGAAGGGCGGAGGTCACTGCAGTCTTGTCACGGGTGCCGGCATTTTCAACTGCCTGTGCTGCGACGTAGACCCCTTCGTAGGTCGATGCACCCATCATCCCGGGAAACCCACCCCACCGCTTCTCAAAATTCTGCTTGTACGCAGCGGTGTCGTTGGCAATCGGCCCTGCAGGAATGGTGTAAGGGCTGAACCGGGTCTCGATGATGGAATAATCGCCAAACGTTCCGACGCCGGTATAATAGTCAGGGTCGTCATTGCATTCAACCGCAAGGAAGATGGCGTTGACTCCCACGTCTCTGCGTGCCTGGGTGACCAGGGGTATCTGCTCGTTAATGAAGGTTGCCGGATAAACGACATCGGGCTTCGCTCCCTTCACGGAGGTAAGGAGAGTCCGGAAATCGGTCTCGCCCATCTTGAAGGTCTCGTTTGCCACAATCACGATCGGGAGGTTTTCCTGCTCGATGGTGTTCATGACCGCAGTCTGGACCCCTTTTCCATAGGGGCTGTCCTGGTACACGAGTGCCATCCGGAGCGGGCGGTCTTCAGAAAAGCCGAACTTCTCGTTTATGGCAGGCCGGATAACCTCATTTGCAAAGAGCGTTGTCTGGCGCCCATAATCATCCGTTGTTGGACAGTAATGGAAGGTCGTATTCGTATCCATGTCCGTCCGGTGCGTGATAATCGGACTCGAGGCACCAGTCACGATATAGGGGACATTATGTTCATTGACGATCGACTGGTGGGAAGATACCACCGCGCTTGAAAATCCCCCGACCAGGATGTCGACTTTGTCGTTTGTTATCAGCTTTGAAACTGCCTTCTGACCACCTTCACGGGTGGACTCGTCATCTCCCAGGATCACCTCGACCGGGACTTTCTTCCCGAGGTCCTTGATATACACGCCGCCATCAGCATTGATCTCCTCCGCGGCGAGCACCGCAGACTGCCAGATGTCCTTTCCCGTGGTGCTTGCCGATCCGGTATTGGAGGCGACAACACCGATCTTGAGGGAATCCGCTGCCTGTTGCTGAGTACATCCTGCAATGAGGATGACCCCCATCAGCAACACTGCCACTACTGCAATCCTTGTATCCAATCTGATCACCTTGCTATGTTATGGCATAGCAGGGCAGTGCGTATATTATTTTCCTTTCTGGAAAGGATGCCGTAAAAAAATCCCAGATCCCCTTTGTGACACACCCTTGCAGGATGAAATACACAGAAAACCCCGTCGTCATCTCCCCCTCACTGAAAATCCCGGGTGCGGGTTTCGTGACAAAACCCATGACCGCATTGCAATCGAGAGTAAAGGATGAAAGGGTGGAACTATTTTCCAATTTGCAAAAAAGTGAAACCAGGATGCCCGACAACCGGGCTACCCTGCCACCCAGTTCCCCGAACACCGGCTTACCCGACCGTGATATGATCGACCTTTTTGTCGGGAAAAAGGGCTTCCGGTGATTCGGTCGGGTTGATCACCACGATCTCGGGTGTCGCGAAGAGGCGCAGTTCCACACCGAGGTTCGATGTCCCGGTCCCCCGCGTTATGTAGGTAGGAACACCATTTTTATCCGAGAGCCCGCTCAGTTCGAAGCCCGGAACGGGGGTACTTTGTGGCAGGAACTGCCCCCCATGCGTGTGTCCCGCGAGGATGAGATCGGCATCCCAGTCAGCCCTGCAATCAGGCTCGTGGATCATGTACAGGATAAATGCATCCGTTTCAGGGACGTCCGGGGGATCCGCCATCCCGGCCCAGCCGTCATCGATGCCGACAAGCATCATCTGCTGAGCGCCACCATTCACCATGCGGTACTCGTTCTTCAGCACCGTCACCCCGTTCTTCTCAAGTTCTTTGGTGAGGCGTTCAGCATAAACCAGGTCGGTCGATTCATCTCTCAAGTTGCTGACATCGTACGTATCCTTGTCAAAGGATGCAGCACCCACTGCCCGGTTCTTCTCAATCCATGACGTGCCATCGATGCCTGACTTGTAATCATGGTTGCCGAGGACGGCATAGACCGGGGCATCGATATCCTTCCATACTTCCTGGAGGTAAAGGTCCTCACCGTCTTCAAACACAAAATCCCCGCCAATCAGAACGACGGATGGTTCAAGGGCATTGATCTCGTCGACAATGGTGCGGACGTACGCAAGATTCCCTTCCTTCAGGTGCGGGTCGGCGATAAACACGATATTGTCCGGTGCACCTTCAATGTGCAGCACGGTTATCTCCGAGCTTTTTGCCTCTACGTAGGCATAGCCTACTGACGCATTGAGGAGGCCGATCAGAAAAATGACCGTAAGATAACGGCTTACCCCAATCTTCGGCAGCTTCGGGAGAGCGCGGTTCGACCCCATTTATACCTTTTTGTTGGTGATGAGGGATAAAAATGGTGTGGGTTGGGGCAGGGGATGCTCTGCAGAGAAGAGAGGATGATGAGAAATACGGCAGGTCTATGAAAAAAATGCCGACTGCTCGCGCAGAGGCCATTGGAAAGGCTCCTCGCTCTGTTGTGCGGGCGAGACTGATTCTTGGTTGCTATCTGCATACCATTTTTTCGTCAATGAACCCCTGCCCGGGCACCCTTTCTGGCATCAGTATGTTTCGCAGGCAAAGTGGTGTGGGGGCGGTCAGCCTCCACAAAAGGTATCCGGTCCGTTCTTTTTTCCCACACAAGCTCGCACAGAGGCCATTGGAAAGGTGGAGTGTTGAACGCTGCACAAGCAGGTGTCGAACATCCAGGAAAGGACAACCATACGAAGACGGGTATCATGATAACTCCCCGGTTCCCATCGATCCCGCCAAAAAAGATCAGGAGTTCGGGCTCTGAAAAGCCAGCAGCTCGTCCTTCACCGTGTATGTCATCCCGTCCGTGTAGGTAACATTCACGATAACCCGGTCAGTCCACATGGTGCCATTCAGGAGGATGTTTGTCCCTATCATGGGACGAATGGCTGACTTGGTCTCAATGGTCCCATCAAGCCTGATGACCGTTGCCGTCACCATGCTGACGTAGGATTGCCCGGATCCTCCCGCGAAGAGGACCGAGACCCATGGATCAATCCCCACGGTGTTTTTGGTGACCTGGAGGACAACCTTCTGGAAAGGCGGGACAACATCGGTCGGCCGGGGCATCAAATCAGGCGGTGATGTGGGCACGACAGTCGGTGCGGGTGTTAAGGTGGGAGTGAGGGAGGGAGTGTCGCCTGGGGTCACGCCAGGACTGGTGCACCCGGCAAGCAGGAGAGTCCCGATGCAGATGACAACGAGTACTGCTTTCATACAGGAGTATCAGTGCTCAACGGCAAATGATTTTCCGATACAATCACACGGACGGAGGCAGTGCGGG
>CAZRAQ010000044.1:0-16172 GCA_964598015.1 uncultured Methanoregula sp.
TCTCGGGGGGAAGGGCGGGGGTTCGCGATCCCTGGCGCAGGGAGGTGGCCCCACGGTCGACCAGATCGGGCTTGCGCTGCGGGTCGGAAGGGAGCGGATCCTGGCGGCACTGGAATGACAGAAGAGGTTATTGTCCTTGAGCCCGGGGACGAGCGGGCTCAGAAGATCGGAAAAGCTATCGCAAGTCCGACTGCAAACGAGATCCTTCACATCCTGGCAGAAGGCCCGAAGACCGCATCGGACCTGACCGAGGGCCTGGATATCCCGATGGGGACCTTGAAATATCACATCGAGAACCTGCTCGAGGCCGGCCTTATCGAGATCACCGAGACGCGGTACAGCGTGAAAGGGCGCGAAGTGAAGGTGTACGCACTCCGCGATCAGCTCCTGATCGTCGCCCCCAAGGTTACGAGCATCCGGTCAATACTGCTCAAGTATGCCTCGCTCTTTGCGATCGTCATCGTCGCTTCGATGGCACTGTTCGCAATCCTCCCCCTGCTGCAGGACGTAGCCCCGCCGGTCCCTGCACCAGCATCCGTCCAGAACGATGCAGGAGCAGCTGGAGGAGCTGGCACGTTCCCGGAAAAGGCATTGTCATCCGATACCAGAGGGACGCTCCCGTCTTCAGCCGCCCCACTCCTTGGATTCTTCATGGGAGGATGCCTCGTCCTGCTGGTCCTTCTCCTTTATGAGGTGTATCGGTGGAAAAAGGACGCCCCTCCCCATCCCTAGTCTCGTTTTTCGGCGCTTATTCGAATGAAATGCCCATTATACCTGTCGGTCATATGCCCCCCTAAGTGAAAATCGCGGATGCGGTAAAGGACTGTACTGATCCGCAGATACGCTTGGGTTTGGCTATTGCAACGATAGCAGCGTCATGAAAGATATCGTATTGTAAAGTCATGGGAAAAAATGGTGGATGCACATCCCTCAGACCCGGAACTGCCTGCTTTCCCCATGTGTTATCAGCAAAACAAGAAAAAATGCCGGCGGACACCGCATAAAAAAAAGTTATCTCCTCTTCCTTGCGACAAGGGCAGCAGCAGCAACAAGTCCCGCGAGCATGCCTGCAACCGGAACGGAAAGACCCGGGCCGGGCGCCTGGGTGGTGCCCTGCGGCTCAAACGTTTCAAGGGATGTTGGGGTAACTGATGGTGAAGCGCTCACCGAATACCGCAATTGCGAGATAAATCCCTTCGCGTCATAGACATTCACGTAATAATTTCCCGGGTCGGTCACGTTGACCTTCTTTGAAAAATGGCCGTCTTTGGACCCGAGCGTGGTTGTTGTCCTGATGTTCTGGTTGGGGAGCGAGTATCCCTTCGGGCCATCGATATTCAGCGTAATGGTCGCAACCCCGATGTTCGGGATATATCCCTCGATGACAAGTGCGTCTTTCAGGTCCTGTTCCTTTGGGACGGTCAGGACGATCTCGCTGGAACGGTCGATAAGACGTACCTCCCTGACGGTAACCGATGACGATCCAAGGCTTGAACCCGGATCCTTCAGGAAATGCACCTCTATTTTATACATTCCCGCAGGGAGGCTGGTGGTCGAAAACGAGGCGTCAAAGGTCTTGCTCTCGTCAACAACAATCATCCTCCTGTCGATAATTTCTGGAGTGGAGAACTGGGTCTTGTACAAGATGAGATCAAACTGTGTACCCACAGCAAATGTGGTACTTCCCGTCACTTCTATAGGGGCCCCTGCCTGGAGCTCCGCAGGCGCATCGAACGTAACGATATATGCCTGGGCCGCCCCTGTCATGAGCGCGAGGAAAAGGAGAGATAAGATGATGCGCTTTTTCATAGCCAGCTCTATGGAACCTTGACGATAATTAGTTTCTGCTCGGCGGCGTTTTTTGGGATCTGACCCTCCCGTTTTCACTCATGATTTCAGAGAAGCCCGGAAAAAATCAGAGAAGCCCGATGAAATTTTTGAGAATCCTCAGACCGGTCGCCCCGCTCTTTTCCGGATGGAACTGCACCCCAATCACGTTTCCGCTCGTGACTGACGATGCAAACGGCCGAATGTAATCAGTCGAGGTCAGCGTATACCTGGTGCCGGTATCTGCGTAAAATGAATGGACAAAGTATACAAACGCCCCCTCCCTGATCCCTGACAGCAGCGGGTGGTCGGGCATCGTGAGGTCCAGAGAATTCCATCCCATGTGGGGAATTTTGCAGCCCGGGGACCGCTCGAAACGTCGTACCGTGCCCGGGATGATGCCGAGGCCGGCATGGAGGCCCTGCTCCTCGCTCCAGTCGAGCAGCATCTGCATGCCAAGGCAGATCCCAAGGATGGGGACCGAATCGGCAGCTTCGGTCAGCACCTGCTGCATCTCGCCAATCTGCTCCATCCCATCCCGAAACGCTCCTACCCCCGGGAGGACAATGGCGTCTGCTGCCGCGATCGCTTCGATATCGGGGGTGATGAGCGGGGTTGCCCCGGACTTTTCAAGCCCCCTGTACACGCTCCTGAGATTGCCAAGCCCGTAATCAACAATCACTATGCGTTTCATCGCCCGTTCCCTCCCAAAGCCGCCATCGCATCTCTTCCACCCATGCGGCAGGCAGTCCGTGTTTTTCACGCCATTCCGAGAGGCGCAGTTCCCACCTGGCCCAAACCTCCGGGTATTTTTCCCGGATCACTTCTATCACAGCCACATCGCTTGAGGGGCACATATAGCATCCGATTCGATCGAGGCCCTCGGCATACAGGGGATTGTACGGGGCATGTTCCCTGAAGAGATACAGCCATACATGGAGCGCATTCCAGTTCTGGATGGGGGCAGCAGAGAGCTGGTTCCTGACGATACCGTTCCGAAAGACACGGCTGCTCTCTTTTCGCCGGAACGATTCGTAGCGGCGCTGCCCGATAAACGAGAGACACTCCCCCCATTGTGTTCCTATGGTTTCCCGGATGGGGAGGAGCTTGCAGGCGCTGCAGCACCAGCGCTTGTTTACCGCCGGCGGACCATGCAGGGCAAACCCCTCCCAGAACCGTTCCTCCCCGTCGCACCTGACCACCTCGAGTCCGTACTGTGCTGCCACGTCATCGACATTCTGGTAAGTCTCGGGGAACTCAAGACCGGTGTCCGCAAACAGGAGGGGCACCCTCCCGATAGCTTTCAGTACGAGAAGGAGCGTGGCCAGGCTGTCTTTTCCCCCCGAATAGGATACGGTGGCCTGCCCGGGATAATTGGAGGAGACCTGCTGTATGAACGAGACCGCCTCGCTCTCGGCTTCGTGAAGCACCACGGCGTTTGCCTTGACGGCATCATCCCAGGAGGATGGAGCGGGGATGCAGGATGACTGGGCATTCTTCCGCGTCCTCACCACCTGGCCATGGGTCATTCCGGCAGCTGCAGCAGCATCCACGCGGGCTCTCCCGACTCCGGCGCACGCACCCGTGGGATCCAGGATGAAGACCTCATCCCCGGCTCGGACTGAAGGATGGATGGAGACAAGCCCGGGTGCAAGCACACTGGCACCTTCATCCCGTATCGATGCGACCGCCCCTGGATCGACGATGACAAAACGGAGCGTTGGATGGAGATACAGGGATGCGCCAGGTCGTGGCAACGGCTCCCAGCGTTTCTCCCCCGGGATATAGCGAATCGCACCCACAACAGCCCCGCCCATGATGATCTCTTCCATCCGGTCCTTATCGGGAACCTTGTTGACGAGTGCAGTATGGCCGTCAGGGATGAGCGGGGCTCCGAAATGGCCGGCAAAGATCCGGTTGATCAGGGTGATATCCGAGGGAAACGCAGGCCTGATGTCTCCCGGGGGAGTCACCGGGACTTTCCGGGTCGTCGCACCGCATGCACACGTCCCTGACAGTACAGGGACATGGCAGGAATCGCACCAGTGAAGGAGCATTTTTCCCAGGAACGAAGGGTGCATCTCCATTCATATGAGCTCTTTTGGTCAAGAATATAGTGTATCGCGCCATTTTTTCAAAAATGTGGCAACGCCAGCAGATACCGGTCGGGATAATGCGCGCTATGTCTGGAATTGAAAATAAAAATTCTACATTATTAATTATTAAAGATACAATAAACAAAATTTAAGTGCCTCTGTCATCGACCTTTCTACATCTCAATCTTATTTGATGTGTGGTAGCTATGCAAAACGATGAACACTTTCCAGGCAGGACCTGCCCCGGGAAGGGGTGACGCGATGATACCCTTCATTATCACGTCTGTTGCTGCCTTTGTTTTCTATCTCATCCTGACAGCCGGTTCAGGGTCAATCGGACTCTGGTCAGCCTCGGAGCTGATTGCAGGAGTTGCCTTGAGCCTTGTGACCGGTGCGTTCGCCCGGAAGATGCTCTGTCGTGCGAACAATTACCGGATGGCAAACCCCCTTCGCTTCCTGCTGATCCCGCTCTACGTGATCGGACCATTCTTCATTGAAGTGATCAAGGCAAACCTTGACGTGGCCTATCGGGTGATCACCATGCGCATCCGGCCCGGGATCGTCAGGGTCTCTTCAGACCTGAAATCGGATCTGGGGATCTTCATGTTGGCCAACTCCATCACCCTTACACCGGGGACGATCACGGTTGACATCGATGAGGACACCCATGACCTCTATGTGCACAATATCCATGTCGGAGTAGGCGACGAGGAAAAACCAGCAATCCGGGACCATGATCTCTTCTCGGTCGTGGACATTCCCAAGTGGATCAGGAGGATAGCGGAATGATCGATCCCTGGTACCCGGCTGTCCTCATCCTGGTTGTCCTGATCTGCCTCTGTTTTATACGGCTTATCCTCGGCCCCACCGCTGCAGACCGTCTTGTTGCGGTCGATACGGTCAACACCCTCACCATCGCATCGATGGTGATCCTCGGCCTCATCTACAAAGAAGTGATATTCATCGATGTTGCAATCGTCTATGCCCTTCTCTCCTTTGTCAGCAACCTGTATATCGCGAAATACCTCGGGGGAGAACTCTGATGATTGCAGAACTGATTATTCTTGTGCTCCTGTCGATCGGCGTGGTGTTCAATACGCTCGGGGTGATCGGGCTCCTCCGGTTCCCGGATCTGTATACAAGGATGCATGCCACAACGAAGGCAACCACCTTCGGATCGGTATTCACCACACTTGCAGTCATCGCCTACGCAGTCTCTCTTTACATGAGCACCCTCGATCCCCAGTTCATTACTCTCGGAGTCCACGCAATGATAGCCGCACTTGCCCTTGCTTTCACCAATGCTGTCGGTTCCCATGCCGTTGCAAGGGCGGCACACCGGAGCGGGATCCTGCCGGCTCAGGCAGTTGTCGACCGTCTGAAGGAGGCAGGAAAATGATCGAGACCATCATCCATGGACTGGTGATCGCCGGGCTTATCGTCTCCGCGATCCTCGTGTTCCATTTCAAGGACCTGCTTGCGGCCGCCCTGGCCGCCGGCCTCTTCAGTTTCCTGATATCGCTTGAATTCTACATCCTCCAGGCCCCGGATGTCGCAATCTCGCAGGCGGCCATCGGTGCGGGGCTCACCACCGCCATATTCATCGTTGCAATACGCTCAACAAAACGCTACGAGGAGGATTCCCCATGAGAAAGATTCTCTCCCTGATTGCAATCATCCTGTTCGGGGTATTCCTCTCCCTCATCGCAATCGATCTCACGTTCGGCGTTCCTGAAAATAGCCGGATGGACGATTATTTCATTCAGAACGGCCAGGAGCAGGCAGCCACGAACAATATCGTCACCTCGGTGGTCTTTGACTACCGTGGGTTTGACACGCTGGGCGAGTCGACCGTGCTTTTCACTGCCGTCATCGGGGTAGCGCTGATGTACAGGAAGTTAACCCGGGGTGATGCCGATGAGAATGAGTAAGATCGTCCGGTTCTCGGCAGACATGTTGTTCGGCGCCATCCTGATCTTCGGGCTCTACGTGATCATGCACGGCCATCTCACGCCGGGAGGAGGTTTCCAGGGAGGGGCCGTGGTGGCAACCGGGGTAGCCCTGGTCATCGTTGCGTATTCCTACGAAGAGGTGCTCGGCATGATCAAAAAGAGCATCCTCATGCTGCAGGAGTCGGCAGGGCTCGTGATGTTTGCAGGCGTTGCCCTGATTGCACTCGGGCTTGGGACCACGTTCTTCTTCAACTATCTCGCGAACAGCGGTTCACTCTTCGGGATACCGGTCCCGTTCGGTCCGAACCCCGGTGAGCTGAACACGGGAGGCGTGCTTCCCCTGATGAACATCGCCGTGGGAATCGAGGTCTGGGGCGGGCTTGCCATCGTCATCCTCTACATGCTCTCCGGGATAGCCCATGCGGAGGAGGCCTGACCATGTTCTGGAACCTCCCCTTCGTGGCCGTGGTGCTCCTGGCCCTTATCGGGATTGCCACGATACTCCTGAAACGGAACCTCATCAAGATATTCCTTGGAGTGACCATACTCACGTCCGCGGTGAACCTGTTCATTATCGCACTCGGGTACCGTGACGGGGGTATCGCCCCCATCTTCACCAATGCCCCATCAGAAACCATGGTTCTCGCTACACCGCAGGCGCTCACCCTCACGTCGATCGTTATCGGGGTGGCTACGAGTGCCCTGATGCTCTCGTTTGCCGTGATCATCTACAGGACGTACGGGACCGTGAACGTTGACGAGATCAGGGAGTTGAAGGAATGATCACCGAATCTGTTGCCACACAGGCCCCGGCATTGCTGATTGCAGTCCCTCTCCTGGGGGCATTCCTCTCGCCTATCATCGGCAGGATCTCAAAGAGTGTCAGGGCGGTATGGGTGCTTGCGGTGATGGCCCTGACCGCCCTGATCGGGTATTTTGTGGCATATCTCGTGTATACCGAGGGCACGATCCTGTACGTGTTCGGCGCTGCCTCGTCCGCTCTGGCAGTTCCCGCCGATTCAGGGGGCATCCCCATACGGATCATCTTCACTATCGATGCCATGAGCGCCCTGATGGTGGTCATCGCGGTGACCGTGGGTCTGGCCGTTATCCTCTACTCCCTCTCCAGCGATTCACGGAGGTCGGGGCTCGAGGCATTCTACACGATATTCCTCCTGATGATAGCCGCAGTGCTCGGGATGGTATCAACAGGGGATCTCTTCAATTTCTTTGTGTTCCTTGAGATCTCGTCCCTGGCTTCGGCAGGACTTGTCGCTTACAAGGTGGAGCGGGGCCTTGCGGTTGAAGCCGGGCTCAAGTACCTGCTGGTGAGTACGATCGGCGGGATATTCTTCCTGTTCGCCATCGGGATACTGTACGGCCAGTACAATGCGCTGAACATTGCAATGCTCGCACAGATGATCCATTGGACCCCGCTCGACAAGCTGGCACTGATCCTCATGATCGCAGCACTCGCAGCAAAATGCGGGGCGGTCCCGATGCATTTCTGGACGCCCGATGCCTATTCCATGGCACCCGCCGCGGTGACCGCAATGCTTGTCGTGGCAAGCCAGGCAAGCCTCTACGGGCTGTTCCGGGTCTGCTTCACCCTCTATGGGGTGACGCTCAACTACGTGACCATCGGCTGGGTGATCATTATCCTCGGAGTCCTCTCGATGATTGTCGGTGTCACGATGGCCATCCCGCAGAAGGATATCAAGCGGCTGATGGCCTACCATGCCGTCTCCCAGACCGGCTACATGCTCCTCGGTGTCGGTGTCGGGCTCGCAGTGCTCGGCGACCAGGCATTGATGAGTTCCTACGGGACGACCGCGATGGAAGGCGGCATATTCCACATCTTCAACCATGCGATGTACAAGGGGCTCCTCTTCCTGACTGCCGGTGCAATCATCTACCAGGTCGGGACAAGCGATCTGAACCGGATGGGCGGTCTCGGCCACAGGATGAAATGGACGATGATCTTCTTCATCATCGGGGCTCTCGCCATTGCCGGAATCCCTCCCTTTAATGGGTTTGCGTCGAAATTCCTTATATACGAGTCCGTGTTCGCCTTCAACCCCCTCCTCTCGATCATCGCGATGGTGGTGAGTATCCTCACCCTGGCGTCCTTTGTCAAGGTCTTCCATTCGGTCTTCATGGGGCCGCCGCTTCCTGAACACGATCAGGTGAAGGAGGCCCCGCCTGCGATGTTGATAGGGATGACCCTCCTCGCCGCACTCGTGATCGTATCCGGTATCTTCCCGGAGATCTTTGTGCAGAACCTGATTGCTCCTGCAGCCCATGCGCTTCTCGACCAGGCAGGGTATGTGACTGCAGTGCTGGGGGGTGCATGACTATGGCACTGACCTCCCTCTCCAGCGGATTTGGGGTTTGGTACCCGGTCCTGTGGGTGGTAGCCTTCATCATCGGCCTTGTCATCGCCTGGCTGATCTGGAGGTCCGGGGTCTCTTCATACAAGAAGGGGACCGGGCAGGGCAGGCCGTACCTTTCGGGAAATGCCGAACCGCCCAAGGGCGAAGTCCATGTCCGGGCAGGGAACCTCTACTGGGGTTTTACCGAGGGGATAAAAGGATACTACCAGCGGGTCATCCCGCTGCATACCGGGATTGCGACCGATTATCTCCTCTGGATATTCTGGGTTACCGGCATACTGCTCATCCTCGTGATGGTGATCTGACATGAAGATACCCACATCATTCAACCGGTCTCTCTGGGTCTTCCATCTCAATACCGGGTCCTGCAACGGGTGCGATATCGAGATAGTGGCAACCATAACTCCCCGCTATGACCCCGAACGGTTCGGAATACGCCTTGTCGGGTCGCCGAGACATGCCGATGTCCTCCTGGTGACAGGTCCGATGACGAAGAAAATGGCTCCACGGGCACGGAGAGTGTACGAACAGGTGCCGGATCCAAAAGTGGTGATGTGCATCGGCACCTGCGGCCAGTCCGGCGGGGTCTTTTACGACTCGTACCACCTCGACGGGCCGGTCGACCAGGTGCTCCCTGTTGACGTCTATGTACCGGGGTGCCCCCCCCGGCCCGAGGCGATCATCTTCGGGGTAGTGAAGGCGCTTGAAAAACTGGAACGGCTGGAGGCGGAACAATGAACGAAACCCCCCACTTCACCCCTGATCAGGTCGTCGACCGCTTCAGGGAGCAATTCGGCACCGGTCTCCTGGACGCAAAGGTCACGGAACGCGGTGAAGGTACAAAAAAGGTGAAGGCTTACAACATCTGGCTCCGGTTCGACCGCGAGCTCTTCCGGCCTGCAGTACAACACCTTCTCGGGATACGGTTCCCACATCTTGCGGTTATCGCAGGCAATGACCTCGGAAATGAGGTTGAGCTCCTCTATATCTTCTCAATCTTCTACGGGCAGAAATTCGGGGAGTACATGGTAACTATCGGTGTCCGGCTGCCAAAGGGCGACCTTACGATCCCGACCATCACCGACCTGATCCCCGGGGCTCTCTTCTCAGAACGGGAGAAGCAGGAGTTCTTCGGCATCACGGTGACTGGGATTCCGGATGGCAGGAGACTCTTCCTCCCCGACGACTTCCCGCAGGGAGTCTACCCGTGGAGGAAGGACGAGACCGGGATTTCCCCTGAAATGATCAAAAATCTCTGGGAGGTTGGCCGCCCGAAAGACCGGCCGGTCCCGCCAGTGCCGGAAAAGGCACCGGCTGCAGAAGAGACAAAAGAAGGAGGTGCGTCGCCATGAGTGCTGAAAAGGCCAAGAAAACAGTCCCTTACACGGTCCCGATAGGGCCGGTGCATCCTGCACTCAAGGAACCGGTGATGTTTACGTTCGGGATGGAGGGCGAGATCGTCAGGACCGTGGACTTCGCCCCGGGGCAGGCCCACCGTGGGATCGAATGGATGGGGATGAGGAGAAACCCGGTACAGATCGTGCACCTCACCGACCGCGTCTGCGGGATCTGCGGTATCGTGCATTCTCTCTCGTTTGCCCGTGCCGTGGAACAGATTGCGGAAATCGAGGTCCCCGAGCGGGCCGATTACATCAGGGTGATCCTCCACGAACTCGAGCGGATACAGTCACATCTTCTCTGGGCGGGGGTTGCCGCTCACGAACTCGGCTTTGACTCGCTCTTCTACCTTGCATGGAGGGTAAGGGAAGAGTCGATGGACCTGATCGAGAACCTGACCGGGAACCGGGTGAATTACGGGATCGTCCAGATCGGTGGAGTGCGACGGGATATCTCTGAAGAGCAGCGCCCGCTGATCGAGAAGGGACTTGCCTACTACGAGGGACTGTTCGACCAGATGGCGACACTCTTCCTGGAGGACAGCACGATCCGCATGCGGTGCCGGGGCCATGGAGTCCTCTCCCTTGACGAAGCGCGGCTGCTCTGCACGGTCGGACCGACTGCGAGGGCATCCGGGCTCAACATGGATGTCCGGCAGGACTACCCGTACTGCGCCTATGGTGATTTCGATGTAAAAGCCATCCTCCCGCCTGACGGGGCCCATGGGGACGTGTATGACCGGATCATTGTCCGGCTTCTCGAGATCGGCCAGTCGATTGGGATCATCCGGCAGTGCCTGGATTCCCTCCCTGCCGGGGAGATCCTCGCAGAGCCGAAGATGGCCAAGCTCCTCTCCCTCTGCAAGAAGGCGGAGGGTGAGGCGATCGGGAGGGTGGAGGCCCCCCGTGGCGAGTGCATGCACTATGTCAGGATGGCCGGAAAAGAGGCCGTGGAGAGCTGGAAGATCAAGGCCTCGTCCTACAGCAACCTGATGTCCTGGATCCCGATGCTCCAGGGTGAACAGATCGCCGACATCCCGATCATCGTCGCATCCATCGACCCCTGCCTCTCGTGCACGGACCGTGTCGCGGTGGTCAGGGACGGAAAGCATGATCTCCTGACAAAGGAGGACCTGACCCGGCTCTCGCGGGAGAAGACGCGGAGGATGCTCCAATGACCCCGTTCATCATCATCGGCGCAGTACTTGTTGCCGTCTTCGGGATTGTTGTCGGTCTCTTCCTGATGGGTTTTGATCGGATCGTGGCAGCAAGGATGCAGGCACGGATTGGTCCCCCACTCACCCAGCCTTTCACCGATATCAGGAAACTCCTTGCAAAAGAGAATGTCGTGCCGGAGAACGCGATTCCATGGCTGTTCAACTATGCACCGATCATCGCCCTTGCCTCGGCTATAACCATCCTCCTCTACCTTCCCATCGGGGGATTAGCTCCCGTCCTGTCAAACGGCGGGGACCTCATCCTCGTGATGTACCTCCTGACGGTTCCCGCACTCGCACTGGTTGTGGGCGGGTTTGCGTCCGGTTCGCCCTACGCAACCGTCGGAGCCCAGAGGGAGATGGTGACGATGATCGCCTACGAGTTTCCGCTTGCGATTGTGATCATCGCCATCGCGTGGAAACTTGCCGCTGCCGGCATCGCATTCCCCTTCACGTTCGCGAGCATCCAGGCGAACCCGGTTTGGGGCCTTGTCGGCCCTGTCGGGGCTGTCGGGCTCCTTCTCCTGCTCGTGGTGCTGATCGTTGTGACCCCGGCAGAGCTCTCCCGCATCCCCTTCGACACGCCAGAGGCCGAGACCGAACTCGCGGGAGGCATCCTGGTCGAATACTCGGGAAAGAACCTTGCCCTTTTCTCGCTCACCCAGGGAGTCAAGACGGTGGCAATGGCTTCCCTGGTGGTTGCCCTCTTCTTTCCGTACAGCCTCGCAGCGTTTATCGGTCTGGCGGGAATTTCTGCCGCAGTGATCGATATCCTGGTTTACCTGCTCCTGATCACGCTTGTTGCGTTCATCTCGGTGAGCGTGATCCGGGTCTCCATGGCCCGGTTCCGGATCAACCAGGTCGTCTCCGGCTACTGGGTCTATATCGGGCTCGCCGGGCTTGCAGGGCTCCTGCTCCTCATGGTCGACCATGTCATCGGGGTGATCTGACATGGCCAGACTTCCCCTCGTCCCTGAACTGCTGAAGCAGCTCTTCCGCACACCGGCCACCAACTCGTTCCCGGCCCGGCACCTGCCCCCCTCGGTGACTGGATTCCTGGCAAAGGTCGGGCGCGGAGAGGCAGCGATCCATCCCCCTGTGCCGACACCCCCGAAATTCCGTGGAAAGATCGTCTACGACCGGGAAGCATGCATCGGGTGCTCCCTCTGCCTGAGGGTCTGCCCTGCCCATGCCATTGAGTTCATCCCGGAGACAAAACGGGTCAGGATCTATGTCACCCAGTGCATCTTCTGCGCCCAGTGCAATGATGTCTGTCCAAAATCTGCCCTGCACATGAGCCCCGAATTCCTGCTCGCAACCGAAGACCGGTACGCAGAGAGCCAGATCGTCGAGTGATAGGACGATTTTTTCCTTTTTTTCATCATCCCAATCGGTTGTCACCTCCATTGTGCCAAAAAAATCTCCTGACCACATGGCGGTTATTGGCGGTTGGTATAAAAACCGCATCCGCGATTTTCACCAGGGGGGACGTGACGAAGGAATCTTTCGTGCGTTTCATTGGAAATGTCAGTAGCGTCATCCTCTGCACTCCCTTTAACGCGCTGAAAAATCGTGCATAAAAAAGGGTAGAATACTATTTTTACCATTTAACCCTTCGATAAAATTACATCTGAAATCGATGGAAAAAAGTTAAAATCCCATTGAGCACATCATGGAGACGGAGTTATGTGGTTGATACCATCCTATCGCATCGTAAGGGTCGCCACAGCGGCGGGGGTGAGCCAAAGGCGCAACCCCCAGGAGCATTATGAAAGACATGAAAGCCTTTGATGACGTGAAAAAAATAGTGGATGAAATGCAATTATACCCAAAAATGTGAAAAAATGAAGCAGCCCTCCATTTTTCACTGAGTGGCGCCTGACGGCGGTTTGACCCATATGCATAGAGTTGAAGGTGCTTGAGGACGTCCCCGAAGTGGAGTTGGAATGGGAAAATAGTTGGATCGAAACCCGTGCGCAGTATCCTGTAACCGGCACGGTGTTCCAGGATTAACGCTATGACGAGTTCTCCGGAGCACTCGTACTGCCTCTCCCTTCAAACGCTTCGATAGCTCCGATCTGGTTGGTACGAAGCAGGGTTATCAGCTTCTCCGCACCTTCGATCACCGGCTGACTGAGGCCCTCTCCCTCGCCCAGATGGGCGGGTTGAACCCCCACAAAGAGCACTCTGCCTGCCGATTCTGCAAGGTATCCGATCAGGAGAGAGAGGGGCAGGTTGTGGGTCCCGAGACTCACATCCTCTATCCTGTCGGAACCGACCACCCTGAATTCTCCCGGGGGAAGACCGAGATCGGTTGCATCCACGAGCACGAGGATCTCGGGGTGATGGCGACGGACGACTGCAGTGAAGTTCTCCGGCATCGTCCCGCAGTCGATGGCATTCCATCCCCGGGCACGGAATCGTGAAGCGACATAGTTTCCTACCCCGTCATCGCCATGCAGCGGGTTCCCGATTCCAAGGAGCATACGGACGATTTCCATCACCAGTGCAAGTTCCTATTCTACATTGGCACAGGGAAAGAAAAACCCGGTACATGGGAGAGGGGAGCGGTATCGTGACGTATATTGCAGGTGAGCTGTGCATGAGCGACTTCAGTACTCTGCCTGTCGTGTGTTCGTTTTTCTTTGTCTGCAGTGACCGGGCTTTGGATCCACGTGCAGTATTCACTTCCCTGTTTCTCTTGAATTACACAAAAAATATATAATACTCATTATCAATGTTCTTTTATCCTACATTCAGAGTACTACCATTGACCGATCAAACAACCAGGACGAAGGTATACCCTCACCTTTTTTTGGGTTCCTTCCCCTGGTTGGGTCCGTTTTACCCCGGGCATCATCACTCTCCTGCGTGGAATCTTCCTGCTGTCCACTCCCTGGAATGACCGCGCTGGTCCTTCTCCCCTTATCTTTGGCATCATCTTTGGTGTTGTAGCGATTACCGGGGCATTCATGGTGAGGTCAGCAGGGAAAGCAGCCAAAAGTCCGCCAGTTTTCACCGTTGTTTCTTTTTTTGAGGGAGAGTAGGAGGCGGTTTCCCTTTTCGCCATGCTCTTATGGAAGTTCCATCATACCTGATAAACAATAACACCGGGAAACGCGAGCGGTCCCCATGCACGAGATTTTTTTTGAGATTGGCAATTATGCGATCTGGATCTTTGTAGTCACCAGCATCGCTGCCATGGGCCTCAACCTCACCATCCCTGAGGTGCTGGCGCCATGGAAGAAGAAGTGGCTCCTCTCCATTTCACTTGTTGCCAATTTCATCATCGTCCCTCTCTTTGCCCTCTTCGTCCTGTACCTCTTTCCTCTCGATGTCGACCTCGCCACCGGGCTCATCCTCGTGGCTGCAGCTGCCGGCGCCCCCTCGCTCCCCAAGGCTATGGATATCATCGGCGGAAATGTTGCCTACGCCGTAGGTCTTACGATGATCCTGATCCTTGTCACCATCTTCTACATGCCCTTCATGCTCCCGTACCTGATAGAAGGGGTGCGTGTCGACCAGAGCAGCACCGCGTTGTACCTGATCGTGTTCATGCTCATCCCGCTTATCATCACGATGGCAATCCGGGCAAAGATACCGCAAGCAGCCAGGGTGCTGTATCCTGTTGTAGACCGGATATCCGATCTCTCGATCATCGCCGTTCTCCTCATCTACACCATTGCCCTTTTCACCAGCGATTTTTCCGTGAAAGCCGGCGCCCTGCTCGGTCTTCGGGGTACCGCGGTGGCAATCCTGTTCATCCTCGGTTCGTTTGCCATCGGCTACATCATGGGGGGTTCGGATATGCGGAACCGGCAGGTCCTTGCCTTCGGCACAGGGTTTCGGAATGTCTCTGCAGCACTGGTCGTGGTCTCGGCCAACTTTACCGACCCGCAGATCCTGTTCATGGTGCTGGTCATCGCGATATTCGGTATCATCTTCATGATGATCATCGGGGGCTGGCTGTACCGGAAAAACAAGAGGGCAGGGATTCGCAGGTCTCCGGCAGACCTGTGACAAACGGCCCATCTTCCCTGTTCCGGAATACCATGATTCTAAATAGCCTCCTGTAGAGTATACCCTATGCAGGAAAATTTCAGGGTGTTTCTCCCTCTTCTGATCATTTCCGGACTGTTGGTCGCCGGCTGCAGTACCTCTGCCCTGAAGCCGGAAGTGAACGTGGAAGGGGCGACGGTGACGTCCCTCTCCCTCACCGAACTGACCCTTGAGGTTATCCTCTCGGTGGATAACCCAAACCCGGTAGGCATCACCCTTGAGTCCCTCGCGTTTGATGTCTATTACAAAGATGGCGATGCGTGGAAGTACCTGTCCCACGGCGAACAGACGGGGATCAGGATCGATCCGGGAAAAAACATCGTCAAGGTCCCGGTGACGGTAAAAACAACTGATGCGCTTGGAGCACTGCTCTCGTTGGCAAACAGCAGTGAAATTCCCCTGCAGATCAAGGGCGTTGTCGTGCCGGACCTGCCGGGAGGTCTCTCTCCTGAAATCCCGTTCACAAAGACTGTCTCCATCCCCCGTGGATAAGACCCCCCTCCCCAAAACCCTTTTTTCTATCAAATCCGGGCGCCAGGATGATTGTTCTGCTGCCATTCGTATCCCTCTGATGGTTTTCTCTCCGACCCGATCGACAGGTCATCTGTTTTTTGAGGATTGAGCATCCGATTGAAAAGCAGGGTTATATCCCCGGCGGGATAATTTCATGCAGGATCATGAGACACATTGCGGTGAGGAAGGAAGAGCACGAGGGGACGGTTTTTATTACGTTCAGGTTCAAGGCTC
The DNA here is from genome assembly GCA_964598015.1 of uncultured Methanoregula sp. GTDB lineage: Archaea > Halobacteriota > Methanomicrobia > Methanomicrobiales > Methanospirillaceae > UBA9949. Next base: position 15,689 of record CAZRAQ010000044.1, read on the forward strand.
TTGGTCAGCTGCTCGATCTGGAAGATCCCACCCCCATCCCTGCAAAGGAGATGACGGAAGTGGCAGAGCACGCCATTTTTGGACATCTTGATGAATACAGTGTCAGGAGTTCCGCCAGCCTGATCCTTGAACTGCCGGAAAAAGATCTTGACGGCACGGCATCCCCCCTTATCATTGAAGCGGTCCGCCACCATTTCAGATTTCGCCGTTCCGACCTGGTCCACGACATGAAAATTTCCCGGAGAGAGGGGATCTACAGCTTCGTGGTTTCAGTGGGAAATGCGGCCTTCCTTATATGGTTTTTGCTCTACAGCACCAAGCATGATATTCCCGTAGATGCAGTCAAAGTGACGATATTCCTTGGATTCCTGACCATCCTGAACTGGGTGACGATTTGGGACACGTATGAACACTTTGTGTACGACTATCGGAACCTTTTCCGGAAGCGAAGGATATACGAAAAGATCGCCGCTATCCCTGTCGA
>CAZRAQ010000045.1:0-14796 GCA_964598015.1 uncultured Methanoregula sp.
CCGCAACGCTCCTCTCCCGATCGCTCAGATGGACCGCATCAGGTCACCTGATTGTTTCACTTATTGGAGTATTTATTGCGGCACTGGCTTTGATCAACTCTCCTGCAGGTCTCAAAATACCAATTCTTATCATCTTTGTCTCTGCACTTGCCGGAGGTGCAATTGCCAGATGGGAGTCCCGTCTCTTTGGGAGCATCCCCCTTCCGGAAAGTCCCGGGCGTTCATCTGAAACCATGATCACCCCGCGGTCTCCCACGGTCCCGGTTTCATTTCCGGCTGAACTGCTTGAAAAATACAGCAATCCTGAGCTGATAGGGATGGGGGGGATGGCCCGTGTCTTTAAGGCACAGAATAACCAGACCGGGGATGTGGTTGCCCTGAAAATACCGGTCCAGTTCAACGAGACCGCGGGAAAATGTTTCATGAAGGAGATCAAAGCGTGGGAAAATCTCTCGCACGAGAATATTGTGAAGATCCACAAAGCCAATATCCTCCCCCTGCCGTATGTTGAGATGGAGTTTATCGAAACCTCACTTGCCGATATTGCAAAACCTCTTCCCTCCGGGGATGCAGCCCGTATCATCCGTGATATCGCAAAAGGCCTGGATTACGCCCATTCCCAGGGAATTATTCACCGGGATATCAAACCCCAGAACATTCTCATGGCTGAAGGCAGCATCCCCCGCATTACCGATTGGGGAATGAGCAAAGTGATGGGTACGGGTTTTCTTCCCACCATTACCGGTTTTTCCCTCTCGTATGCCGCACCCGAACAGATCGCACCGGGTCGGTTTGGTGATACCGATCAGCGGACCGATATCTACCAGCTTGGTGTGGTATTTTATGAGCTGCTTACTGCGGAACTGCCGTTTGGAGGAGATGATATAACCCGGGTGAGTGGAAGAATCCTCGCAGAAATCGCACCTCTGACCTCTGCACGTAATCCGGCAGCCAGACCCTATGACACGATCGTTGCAAAATGCCTGGAAAAAGATCCGGCTGGCAGGTACCAATCGGTGCAGGAACTGGTTGACGATCTTGAGCGCATCCTTGTGACGCAGATCGATATCGAACGGTATGAGGTTTTTGACGAATAATGTTTCATCAGCATCTCCCTGGTAAAGCGATGTGTTGGCCCGAATTTTCTGGAAAAAGGCCTCTCGATGGATCTCGTATGCGCACCCTATCTCTAGCGGGATTGCTTTTTGTTGCAGGGGATTTTATGGAGCCGGCCAGGTGCACTTTTCGGGATTAGCGAGCCTCTCCCCCGGGTGAACAGGATTCCTGCACTGGCTTTTTGCGGTGCAGGATATCCTTGAATTTTCCCGTCAGGCCTCAGAGGCTGGTCTCTGGCAGGTTTTTTCCCTGCCAGGTGTTTTGAAAAAATACCTTTGCCGGCGAAGAGCATGGATCGTGTTCATTGACCCGGTTGGCCTATACGATTACCAAGGATGATCGAGGCTTGTGCTTCACTTCTCCCGATATTACCCGGCGCTTCTTTTCCGGTCATTGACCGCTGCCAGACTTCGGCCAATTGCTTTGAATGCATACTCAATGTCATCATAATTCGGGATCCGGTTATGACGGAGCACGCTCAGTCCTCCCTTCATGGATTCACCCCCTATCATGCATCCGACAACCACGTTTGGGGTATGGCTGGAGAACCGGGTGATCTCAAGGGCAAGCTGGGTCGGATCGAGCACGGCTGAAGGGACCGCGATAATCACGGCAATATCCCATTCCTCCTGGAACCTGATCAGGGTGTCAAAGACATGGGCGAACCGGTCAGCTCCCCCATCCCCGATGATATCAAGAGGATTATCACGGTTCCATAGTTTTGGAAGCGACCGGTCGAGCTCCTGGAGAAGTGCTGGAGAGAGTAGCGGGAGAGTCACACCGAAGCTTTCGGCATAATCTGCGGACAGAACACCAAATCCACCCGCAGTGGTAACAACAACAGCGCGATTTCCCTTCGGGTACCCTTCCGAAACGAGGAGCTCCGCCACGTCAAATGCTTCACGCAACGTAAATACCGGTATTGCCCCTGCCTGTATCAAGGCAGCCTGGTATACCTCGTAATCCCCGGCAAGCGAACCGGTATGGGAAGAGGCGGCTCTCTTTCCATGCACCGATGAACCCGCCTTCAGAGCGATGACCGGGATCGTCTTTGTTGTCTCCTCCAGCACCTTCAGAAAAGAACGGCCATCTTTTATCTCCTCGATGTAAAGGATTACGGCCTTTGTTTCCGGCTCGGCGGCTGCATACCGGATGAAATCGATAAAACCGAGATCGACCTGGTTTCCCACAGAAAACACAGCAGAAAAACCGATCTCCTCCGGTACGCTCCAGTCCACGATTGTGGTGATTACCGCCCCGCTCTGGGATATGAACCCGATATTTCCTTTTCGGGGCGTGGTCGGATCAAAGGTGGTATTGATCTCCAGGTGGGGGAGTACAATCCCCAGGCAGTTAGGACCCACAATACGGATACCTCCCTTCCTGGCTGCATGCAGGATCTGCTCTTCCATCCCCCTGCCGTCTTCACCCATCTCCCCAAATCCGGATGATATGATGATGGCAAGCCGCGTACCATGGCGGGCTAGTTCCTCAATAACTCCAGGAACCAGGGATGAGGGTACCGCGACCACGGCTGTTTCGACTTCACCAGGGATATCTGCAATGGAACGATATGCAGTCCGCCCGAGTATTTCGGGGTGGTTCGGGTTCACCGGGTAGAGCTGCCCGGGAAACGAGAGAAGGTTTCTGAAGATCGCATACCCTATCTTCTTCGGATCAGCTGAGGCACCGATGACAGCGATCGATTTCGGATGGAAGAGGTCAGGATCAAGTGGCTGGGGTGCAGGGAGGGGGGATGAATCCGCTTTTCCCCGGTAAAGACGGGCATCAACTGCACAGGCACCGTGCTCATAGAGGATGAGCGGATTGATATCAAACTCGCTGGTCTCTCCGCTCTCAAACATCCTGACCGCATTTTCCATGCATTGGAGTACCTGTTCTTCATCGAGCGCAGGTCTTCCACGATATCCATGGATGAGGGGATAACTCCGCAGACTTCGAATCATACCCTCGAGATCGTTACGGCAGACCGGGAGCACTCGCAGTGAGAAGTCATGGAACAGCTCGATGGTCGTTCCTCCAAGGCCACAGGTTATCACCCGGCCAAAAGACGGGTCCGTCTTTCCTCCAATAAAGAGCTCGAGACCGGCGGGCATCTCCTTCTCGACAATAATGCCGGTGATGGGGGCATCAGGGTATTGATCTCTGACACTCTCGAGAATTGCCACGAATGCCCGGGACAATTTTTCAGGGGTGTCAATCCCGGTCACGACACCGCCCGCATCACTTTTATGGACGATTGCCGGAGAGACTATCTTCAGGACGACAGGGTAGCCGATGCGTGCTACAGCTGCTGCTGCTTCCCCGACATCCCTGACTACTTCGTGATCTGGTACCGGAATTCCGAATCTCTGGAGGAGACGATACCCTTCATCCTCTGGAAGCATCTCTTTGTGTTCCATACTTCCCCACGAGCTATGAGGAGGAGTGGGCAAGTTCATTGATAATAGTTGCTTATTTGCACGGCTGCCAGGAAGGATCCCTGTCCCCAAAGGATAACTCCCGGCACATTCCATTCATCTGTATGGAGGGGCACGAGGTCCTGGCGACTTTTGAAGCGTATGCAAAAAGCCGCGACTATTTTTCCCTGCGTGCATTCAGGGACACCTGCTGCCCTGCGAGCGAACTGCAACCGCTCCTTCTTTCGCTTCTTCCTACTCTCTCCCGGCTTTCGCTGGGATGGCGCGGATCCGCCAGGGATTACCGGATATTCAGAATCCCAAATAAACCTCCCGTGTCACCACTTCCCGATGCTGCAGCCAGGGCTTTTGCCATGCAGATTGGCAGGGAGGCTGCGCTTGCAGAGTTGCAGGACCTGACAGAGCAGTATATCGAAAGCAAAACCGGTAAACGTTGGGACGATCCGCTGGTCCTCGAAAGAATCCGAAGTGCGATAATGCAACAGAAAGGCCAGTACTGGAAAGAGGGTGAATCCCGGAGGATCGGGTATCGGAAGGGCTATGCAGTGATCGCATACCTGTCCTATCACGCGCCCGTCTATTTTTCGCAGTTCCAGCATGTATTTCTGATGCTTGTAAAAGACGGACTTGTGCCGAACCATGCAAGAATACTGGATCTCGGATCCGGTCCCGGTGTCGTAGCCCTTGCCATAGCTGCCTCTGCCCGTTCTATCCCCGAATTCTCAGCAGAACTCTTTGCGCTTGAACGATCGGAAGGGTTCCTCGAGTCGTACCGGTTCGTGGTCAGCCGTTTCACGAAAGGTGAACCTCGAATTACCGCATATCCGGCAATATCCGGCGATCTTCGTGATGCAGACGCACTCCTGCTCCCTTCAGCGCTTGACCTTATTGTGATGCAGAACGTCACCAATGAGCTGGTGGATGAGAGCCCGGAAGGGAAGGCATTGTATCTGAAACGGTTCTCCCGCCTTCTTGCTCCCCACGGGTGTATGATCATCATCGAGCCAGCCGAACGTCGAAACGCGATGGAGCTCAGGAAGATGGTACAGGCTGCTGCAGGTCCGGATCTCCAGATACACAGTCCTTGCACCTGCATCCGGCAAGCGCGTTGTGCAGCAGAACGGTGCTGGAGTTTTGTAAAAAAGCCGTCTATCCAGCCGACCCGCCTAATGAACGCTCTGTCAGGGAATAATGAAGCGTTCAGATTTGAAAACACCGATATCAAGTTCAGTTACGCGGTGCTGGTCAAAGATCAGAGGAGACGTCACACGTATTCGCCTGGGAAGAGTTCCTCATTTCTCCCCCTGTCTTCTCTGAAGGACAGGATAGGCCGGCGGATAGATGTGGCTGCAGCCCTGATGTCAGGGGATATCGGGAACAAAGGGACCCATGTATTCCTCCTCTGTGACGGGACCTCGCGGCAACCCGTCTATGTCGTCTTACCCCATTTTCACCTCTCTCGAGAAAACCAGGAACTTCTCTCTCTTCCCTATTCGAGCATTCTCGAGATTACGGGTGCGCTCGTCCGGTTCAACCGGAACTATGGAGCGTGGAACCTTTTTTTGACCCAGGATTCGCGGGTTACCCTGGTAAGCAGGGCAAAGGTCTAGACGGTTGATAAGTGAGGGCATCCAATAGCCTCAAAAAGGTACAGCACCTACCTTGTATAAAGTCAGCATCCGGTCAGGGGGAGCGCCGGAATATCCTGGCCGGAATTCTCCTGACATGCCCGGGGGGACTGCAATGAACCATATCATCTCGATACGTGACCTGGAGCGAGCGGAGATCGACTCTCTTCTTGACGAGGCGGCTCTTATCCAGGCACATCAGTACAACGAAAGTGCGCTGAAGGGCAAGATCCTTGCCCTCCTCTTCTTTGAACCCAGTACCCGCACAAGGATGTCATTTGATGCGGCAATGGCCCGGTTGGGCGGCACTTCGATCGGCGTTGACAATGTCGAGGCAAGTTCGATGGCAAAAGGCGAGACACTTGCCGATACCATCCGCGTGGTAAGCGGCTATGCTGACGCCATCGTCCTCCGCCACCCAAAAGAGGGCGCTGCACGTCTTGCCAGCGAATTTTCATCGGTTCCGGTTATCAATGCGGGAGATGGAGCCGGCCAGCATCCCTCCCAGACGCTGCTAGACCTTTACACGATCCGGCAGTCGATGCCGCTTGAAAGGATCCAGGTCGGCCTTCTCGGCGACCTCCGTTATGGAAGGACTGCCCATTCGCTCGCCCAGGCGCTCTCCCGGTATGATGCAACACTGCACACCATCTCTCCCAAGGGCCTCGAGCTTCCCTCGGCAATTGCCGAGGAACTTGCAGAGGCAGGAACTGAAATAATCGAGCATGATGATGTGACCCGGGTCATCACGGAACTTGATGTCCTGTATGTTACCAGGATCCAGCGTGAACGGTTCCCTGACTCTGCCTCCTACTTCAAGGTTGCTTCGAGTTATCGTATCACCCCTGAACTGCTCACCGGCGTAAAAGAGCGGCTCATCGTGCTTCACCCCCTTCCAAGACTGGACGAGATCGATCCTCGTGTGGATCTCCTTTCCCATGCCCGGTACTTCGAGCAGTCCAGGAATGGGATACCTGTCCGGATGGCGATGCTGCAGAAGGTGATCTCCTGATGAGAAGGGATGCACGGGGCGGACTCCTCATCAGCCCCATTCATAACGGGACCGTAATCGATCATATTACCGGCGGAGAAGCGCTCAATGTGCTGAAGATTATCGGAATTACCGGAGCCACCACAGAATCCATTTCAGTTGCCACCAATGTAAAAAGCAGTAAAATTGGAAAAAAGGATATTGTCAAGATAGAAAATCGCGAATTATGCAAGGAAGAAGTAGACCGGATTGCGTTGATCGCACCCCACGCGACTATCAGTATCATTCGTGATTTTGACGTGTATGAGAAGAAGGGGGTTATGATCCCTGATCTCCTTGTAGGTGTGGTCCGTTGCCCGAATCCTGGTTGCATCTCCAACACGAATGAACCTGCCCCCTCCAAGTTCGAGGTGGTGCAAAAGGGCCTTCACTGCCTCTATTGCGAGTGGATGATCACCGATGACATTGCAAGCCATATCCTGTAAGGGAGATGATGAGACTGCAAAAGATACACCTGACAGGCCTGGCACTCCTGATAGCACTTATTTTTGGAGGCATGGCAGGTGCGGATAACCTGGCGGCAATTGATCATTACAACAAGGCGTTGGATTACGCGAACGAAGGGAAGTTTCTCCAGGCCCTGGACGAGGCCGATCGCGCTCTCCTGGAGAATCAGAATTTTACCCTTGCCCATGTAACCAGGGCAGGTATCCTCGGGTCCCTCGGCCGCTACGAAGAGTCGCTGGATGCTTCTGATCAAGCGATTGCACTGAATCCCAACCAGTCTGCGGCCTGGAATAACAAGGCGTATGCACTGAATCACCTTGGGAGATACACCGAGGGACTCGATGCCGCTGAGCGGGCTGCTGCGCTCGACCCGGCCTTGATCGAAGCCTGGATAAACAAGGGTACTGCCCTGATTGCACTTGGCAGGTATGAAGAGGCAGTTGCTGCTGCAGAGCAGGCTCTCGTGATCGACCCTGCATCAGCGGAAGCAAAAAAGAACAGGGAAACAGCACAAGGATCCCTTGTGAAAATGTCTGCAACCAAAACCCCGGTATCAGTCTATGGTATCCTGGGAGCCGTGTGTCTTGGCGCTGCTGCTGGCAGAAGAAGAACCAGGTGATAATCTCTTTTCGTGCTCTCCAAATCGGAAAAAGAGGATGCTTTGAGTATCAGAATCTTGTCGCAAACGGCATTCATATGAAATAGCCTGATACGGGCGGTTTGATCGTCTCACCGGAAGGTTCACCTCTCTTCACCAGGAGTTGGAGTACGGAGAGTTAATCATTATGAAGGAGCCGCCCGTGATCATCAATCTCTCCGCGGTAGATGCGTGTGCTTGATATCCAGCGATCATCGTCAGCGAGAACACAGGTTATCTGGTGGATATCCACCTTCCGTTTCCCTTTTTCATCGCGGAGAATATTTATTTCGCGGGCGATCGGCAACGTCTCCTCGCTTACGACAAGAGCGTCAAAATTTTCCGACACCGCAGAGCCGTACCGATCATTCAGGGGCTCAATCCGGTAGTGTGCAGAAAATCCGCATTCTCTGATATAGTTCTCAAGGGAGGCTTTTCGGGCAGTATAGTCTCTTACCGGGTGGCACTTTCTGCGTGCAAATTGATCCGTGGTGAGTCCTATGGTAACGCTCCCCTTTTCCCCGGCGAGCTCGAATGACCGCGTGATCAGACGTTTATGCCCGTCATGGAGGGGATCGAACGTTCCCCCGACCATAACCTTCATTGTGATAGATACTCAACTTCCTATGTTATTATGGCTGGGGATAGTGTGCGAAAAGGTCAGGTCTTTCTCGCTCCCAATGCCACGGTTCTTGGCGATGTGACCCTGGGAAATGAGACCAGCATCTGGTATGGTGCCGTTATCCGGGCTGATAAAGATCGTATCGTTATTGGGGACCGTTCAAATATTCAGGATAATGCTGTGCTTCACACGAGCGCCGGCCATGCGGTTCTGATCGGCACCGATGTGTCAGTCGGCCATGGGGCAATCCTTCATGGGTGCAGGATCGCAGACCGGGTGCTGGTGGGAATGGGGGCCATCGTTTTGAATGGTGCTGAAGTCGGGACGGATTCTCTTATCGGTGCAGGAAGCGTCGTGACAGAAAGGTCGAGAATTCCTCCTGGTTCTGTCGTTGTAGGGGTGCCGGGAAAGGCGATCAAACAGGTCTCTCCTGAGCAGCGGGAGCATATCGTGAAGAATGCAAGGAATTACTGGGATCTTGCGAGGAGCTACCTCTGATGGGCGATGTGGTCATCATTGGAGGAGGGGTAACCGGTATCCAGGCTGCGATTGATCTTGCCGGGCACGGTATCAGGGTGCACATTATCGAGCGGGAGCCCTCGATTGGCGGTCACATGGCCCAGCTTGACAAGACCTTTCCCACAAACGACTGTTCGATGTGCATCCTCTCCCCCAAGATGCTCGATGTCTCCCGTCATCCCGGTATTGTGATCCACACCTGCAGCGAAGTGACCGGGATCCAGGGTGAAAAAGGGCATTTCCTGGTAAGCGTAAGAAAGAATCCCCGGTATATCTATGAGGATCTCTGCAATGGCTGTGGGGACTGCATCGCTATCTGCCCTGTTGAAGTATACAACCGGTTCGATGCCGGTATCGGCGTCCGTAAAGCGATTTACAAGCCTCATTCCCAGGTAGTCCCGGATATCGTGATCAAAGACCCGGAACACTGCATCGAATGCGGTCTCTGCTATGATATCTGTGGGCGGGAAGCGATACGAAAGGAGGATGCTGCCGTTGAATCGGTCATTGAGGCGGCGAGCATTATCATTGCCACCGGATACGATGTCTTTGACGCCGCAGTAAAAGATCAATTCGGGTATCTCAGGTATCCTGATGTCATCACGAGCCTTGAGTTCGAGCGGATGATGAACGCCAGCGGACCCACCGGGGGTTCAATCCGGAGAGTGTCTGATGGAAAAACTCCCCGGCATATTGTGTTTGTGCAGTGCGTCGGATCCAGGGATATTCCCCTGGGTCGCCCGTATTGCTCGGGGGTCTGCTGCATGTACGCGATGAAAAATGCCATGCTCATCCGTGAAAAATACCCTGAATGCGATGTGACGATACTCTACATGGATGTCCGGGCGTATGGAAAGGGGTACGAGGAATATTTCGAACGTGCAAAGAACCTTGGAGTCCGTTTCCTTCGGGGTATGTCAGCGGGGATTATCCAGGGAGGGGGAGAGATGCTCCTCCGGATAGAGAATACCGAGACAGGGAAAATGGAAGAGATCCGACCCGACCTGGTCGTCCTTTCTGTCGGGCTGAGTCCCGCAAGGGATTCTGAAGCAGTTGCTGCCCGTTGTGGCATTCCAATTGAGGAAACAGGCTTTTTTACCTCACTTGATGAGAAGATCAATTGTATTGGAACGATAAAGCCGGGCATTTATATCGCAGGGGCATCAGTCTCTCCAAAGGATATTCCTGACAGTGTTGCCCAGGGCCAGGCTGCGGCGATGCGTGCATTTCTCGATGCGAAGACGGATTGCTGACATGAACGCTCACGAGACTATCTCATGGGACATAAAGACCAGTTCCATCCTCCTCATCGACCAGACAAAACTCCCCCTGTCCTGCCGGGTTATCCGGTGCAGGACGGTTGACCGCCTGATCACCGCGATCAGACGGCTGGAAGTGAGAGGAGCACCGGCACTTGGGATCGCAGGTGCATATGGTGTTGCACTTGCTGCAATGACTATCCGGGAGAGAGATGTGCATCGGTATGTTCATCAGCTCGAGTCTGCTGCCCTCGACATCGGAAAGGCCCGGCCGACAGCCGTGAACCTGTCGTGGGGCGTACAACGGGTTCTCGCACGGATCGGGCAGGCGGGATCTATCGGGGATATCCGCACTGTCGCATTGGAAGAGGCACAGAAGGTGGCAGAAGAGGATGCGGCAGCATGTCATAGTATCGGGAACTATGGGGCAGCCCTTCTGCCCGATGACGGTACTGTTCTTACCCATTGCAATGCGGGGGCTCTTGCGTGCAGGGAGTGGGGAACGGCACTGGGGGTTGTTCGATCTGCGGTAGAGCAGGGGAAGAGTGTTGCCGTCATTGCCTGCGAGACCCGGCCTCTGCTCCAGGGAGCCCGCCTCACTGCATGGGAATTACACCGGGATGCGATTCCTGTTTCCGTGATCCCGGATTCTGCAGCTGCGTTTCTGATGCGGAAAGGGGAGATAGACTGCGTGATAGTAGGTGCCGATCGCATCACCCGCGATGCGGTCTTCAACAAGATTGGGACCTATATGCACGCGGTCTGCGCAAAGGCTCACAATATCCCTTTTTATGTCGCAGCACCCACATCCACGTTCGATCGTGTGCATGCTGAGGGAGCGATCGAGATCGAAGAGCGTGGCAGAGACGAAGTGGCGCAATGGGACGGTCGCGTCACTATCCCGGCTACCGTCCCGGTAAGAAATCCCGCGTTTGATGCAACGCCACTCTCCCTTGTTACCGCACTCATCACCGAGCAGGGAGTGATTCGTCCTGCATCCCGCTGGAGCGAAATTGCGGGAAAACACAGGGTTATATAAAATACCGGGCTACCCTCATTACAGATGGCTGCCGAGATCCCGCTCATCAACCAGTTTATTTTTATTATCGGTGAGATTACGCTCCTCTTCATCCTTGGCAGTTTTCTCTTCGCAATACTGATAGTCGTTCTCGCCCTCATCTCGATCCGGAGGGGGAAAATCTATTTTCCCTCGTTGATAAAGTCAGGGATGGTCCTCGTCGAGGGTCTCATTAAAGCACTGTTCCGGCTTTTCGGAATTGAAGACGTACAGGTGCATGCCTTCTTTATCCAGTTGCACAACTCCCTGAACAAGAAAGCGTTCGAGGCGGTCCCTGTCCGGGATCGGGCGATATTCATTCCACAATGTCTCCGCTCCGCAAAATGCCCGGCCCACCTGACTCCGGAGGGTCTGAAATGCAAATGTTGCGGACTGTGTATGATCGGGCACTGGCTTCCTCTCCTGGAACGTATGGGGTACAGGGTTTTTTCAGTGCCGGGATCTTCGTTTATTAAACGTATGGTCAGGAAATATCAGCCAAAAGCCATCGTAGGGGTAGGCTGTCTTGGGGAAGTGAAAGAGGGGCTTGAGATGGCAGATAAGCTTGGACTGATCTCGATGGGAGTTGTCACCCTGAAAGAGGGGTGCGTAGAGACCCTCCTCGATTGGGAATTACTGCTGGAGATTGTAAAGCTTGGTGTTGACCCTGCAACACTTCCTCCAGACATGACGACCCCGGCAAAAGAGTAATCTTAGCAGATGCAGTAAGAGGTTTCACAGGAATGCGGCAGAGAGCGTAAAGACGACGAGAGAGGAGAACATCCCCATTTTTAGAAGACTGCTGGCACCGGTCTCCCTGACACAGTCTGGAAGCCGACAGCCCATAGGCCGGATGGCTGCAATAAAAATGACTGCGTCTGCTATGAGGATCCCTGCAAGATAGTAAAAACCCCACCAGCGGATTGGATAGAAACTTCCCACAATCGCACAGATCGCAAAAAGGAGGGAGAGGAAGACGGTCACCCGGACCCCGAATTCAACGGGGACGGTGAGGGCTCCCGACGCAGCATCGCCCTCGACATCTTCAGCGGCTTTCAGGAGCTCACGGGAGAGCATCGCAAAAAAGGTCATGAGTGCAATTGCAGAAAGCATGAGGATCCCTTCAATCCCGTAAAAGGCTCCCCCAAAGAGAAAGATCGATGCAGCGAGGTAGGAGACGGCCATATTCCCGATAAAAATCATTTTTTTGAGCCTCGCTGCATACAGTATCAACAGGAGTGCATTGAACACGGTGATGAGGAAGCAGAGCGGGTTTGTAAAGACCGAGAGAAGGATCCCGAAAGAAAACAGAGCAGCCGCGAGAAAGACTGCCTGGACGGTACTCATCTCTCCTGAGGGTAGCGGACGGTCAGGACGATTTATCCTATCGATTGCAACATCAAAGTAATCATTGATGGTATTTCCTCCGGCAGTTATCAGAAATACAATCACCAGGAGCACAATCGTGTCAGGGACAAGCATCCCGGATGCAATGAAAAATGCCAGTACCGCAGCAAGCCCGGCTACGAGTGCATTCAGCGGTCGCAGGATACGTATCTGCCCGGGAATCTTCAATTCCTGCCAAACCTCCGGTAGTATCTCAATCGTCTTCCGGCAATATCAAGATACAGGATAGCAATTCTCGTCATGTCCAGGAAATCCCTGTATCTCAGCCGTTCCAGCAAGGAAAAAATCCTGTCTTTTATTCCGGCTGAGGATGCTCCCTGCTTCCTGGAGGTGACAAGGAGACGGCAGGAAAGAAAGTTTCGAAAACGGGCGTGGGGGGATTTGAACCCCCGACCTACAGCTTAGGAGGCTGCCGCCCTGTCCAGACTAGGCCACACGCCCGCAGCAGTATCAATTGACGAGGAGAAGGTATAAGGTTTTTGCAATTCCACCAATGAAAGGCATATGGACCTTATCGAGGTGGAAGAGGGCACGACAAGGTTTTTTGTTCCTCGTCAGGATGCGTCCTCCCCTTTCCCTCCGGGAAGCGCCGCTGTTTTCTACAACCGGCGTATGGAGCTCAACCGGGATGGAACGGTCCTCTTTGTTACCGTTTTGCAACCATCGGAATACCTGGATGCCATGGGGGCGACGGGTGTCCGGGGTCTTCGGATTGCCACGGAATGTGGTATCGGGGTGACGATCAATGACCGGGATCCCGGGGCCTGTGAACTGATACGAAAAAATGCTGCGTGTCAGGACCGGGAGATCACGGTAACCTGCAGAAACGTCCACTCCCTGCTTGCAGAACGGAGATTCGATGCGGTTGACATCGACCCGTTTGGTTCACCCGCACCTTTTATCGATTCGGCAGTCCGGGGAACCGGCAGGTTCCTGATGGTCACTGCGACCGACACCGCTCCCCTCTGCGGAGCCCACCAGCGTGCAGGTACCAGGAGATATTTTGCCCGGCCCGCAAACAACGAGTTTCATACGGAGACCGGCCTCCGGACGCTTCTCGCGTTCATTGTCCGGGAGACCGTGAAATATGACAGGGGAATAGAGCCGCTCTTCTGCTATGCAAGGGAGCACTTTGTCCGGGCCCATTTCCGTCTCACCCATGGTGCAGCAGCTGCCGACCGGGCTGTAGGGAGGATTGGATACGTCTTTGTATGCACCTGCTGCCAGGAACGGGCCGAACATACCGGGCTCATACCGGAGTACAGGCACTGTGAAGCATGTGGAGGACCCATGCTGCCTGCCGGTCCGCTCTGGCTGGGAGGCCTGCAGGACCCGGCAGTGATCAGGGGTATGAAGGAGGCACTGCCCGAAATGAAACTGAATACTGCCCGACACCTCGCCACGCTGCTAGACCTACTTGGTGAAGAACTCCCGACATCCTCTCACTATGATTACCATGCCCTTGCAAAGCGGGGGAAGGTCTCTCCCCCTCCAATCGATGAAGTCATCAGTTCTTTGAGGGAGCATGGGCACCGGGCGAGCCGGGCACATTATTCCGGAACTGCATTAAAAACTGATGCCCCTGCCAGGGAGATCATCTCTGTTATTACCCAATACCATCAAAGAGAGAACGACCCGGAACTCGCCGTGCAGGAATGATTGGTGCATGCGCATTTTAAGAAAACATTCGCGATGCAGGAATGAATATTGGTATAAAATCACGTTATTTGGGGGATTTAGTGCTCAATGATGATCGTGAGCAGGTCCCCTTCCCTGAGGCGGTGGGTGAGCCCCACTCTCTGGCCAGGATGCCTCACCGAATGCCCCCAGACCCTCGCATAACGGAAACGGTAGACAAAATCCCGGTGCAGTTTCCGGCAGACATCCTCAACACTGCTTCCCTGCCGGATAATGAGCGGCTCTTCAAAGTCGGCAGCTTCACTCTGGGGCTTTAAATACACCCGCATAAAGCCAAGGGTGTCGTAGATCCGGTCTTTTATCTCCTCCATGTGATACCCGGTATGTGCCGATATCAGTTCAGGCTCCATGAAAAAACGCTCATTCAAGTCTGCTTCGATAGCATTGCGGGTTTTTTCGTCGACCAGGTCAACCTTGTTGACCGCGATGAAAGCAGGAACGTACACCCGGTTTGCAAGCATCGCATCGATCACCTCATCCTGGGTAGCGTTCCCCCTTATGAGGATATCTGCATTCATCATCTTGTTCTCCCCGAGGATCGACCGGATCTCGTCCACTTCGAGATCCAGCGCTCCGACAGCATGGACCCGTATGCCTCCCTGGGAAGTCTTCTTGATCGTGATGTCGGGCTTTGGCTTATTGATGCGGATACCTGCATCATAGAGCTCCCGCATCAGGACATCGACATGGGATGAATTGAAGACATCGACAAGGACTATTATCATGTCGGCGCTCCTCACCACACCGATAACCTCTTTGCCCCGCCCTTTTCCCATTGCAGCCCCGGCAATCAGCCCGGGAATGTCGAGGATCTGGATCTTGGCCCCACGGTGCTCCATGGCACCGGGGACGACGGTGAGCGTGGTAAATGCATATGCAGCAACTTCGCTCTGCGTTCCGGTGAGCGTATTGAG
>CAZRAQ010000046.1:0-14663 GCA_964598015.1 uncultured Methanoregula sp.
GGTACAACCCGTCCCACAATAGGGGCAGGTCGTCTGTACGTATTTCATGTCCATGAAAACACCTTTATACGTCTGGCTGTTATTCCTGTCAAGAGATATAATTATCTAAACGTTATTTACCGGAATAGAACGAATATTGAACTTATTTTATGAGTTAATTTAATAACATTAACCTGATAGTGCCATGCACTTCTGCCTGACATCTCTGAATTGCATAGCTTCATATGAATATACCCGGAGACTAACAGATTGCCCTGGAAAAAGGGGGCCGGTTATCCACACAGACCGTCATTATTACTAATCTATCATACTTTTTTCACCGCGAAAATGCCGCTCTGATTTTCCTGCACGATTGCAGAAATGTTGGATTCATCCGTTGTGGGCAGAGTGGCCTTTCATCGATGCTCTGCAATCCCCGGCATACCCTCCCAGGTTTTAAGAGACTTCACTGGATCGATTTTTCGTAATGAGTGAGCGACTATTGCCGGCACCGTCAACATCCCAATCTCATGTGACACTACTAGATACACGGACCTGCTCTGCTGCCACGCTCTAAGCTTATCATTCACCAATGCGATACGGTTAGCCATGGATATCGAGGAGTATGTTCGCCGCGGTTTCCGGCAGGGAGTCCCGGAAAAGACCCTCTGCAAAGCCCTTGCGGACCAGATTCTTGTCTTTAAACCGGACGAGGAGCAGGAATACGCGGGAAGGTTTGCACAGGCGGTGATCAGCGAAGTCAGGAATTCGACAGGATTTTCCGGCGATTACCTGACGTTTCATCGTTCCGGGGTCAGCATGGGGAGCTTCGGGGTAGGTTCACGGGGCACTGGCGATTTTTTCGCTCATCGCCAGATAGCCCGGGTGATAGGAAAGACCGGAGCTGAAGTCGGGGTTGACGAGATGGATGATGGCGGAGTGGTGAAACTGCCAGGAGCCGCACAGGGCCGGTACGTGGTCTGTACTGTTGATGGCATGCACTCACGCCTGTCTGATTTTCCCTTCCTTGCAGGGTTCCATGCGACCAGGGCAACCCTCCGTGATGCCTATGTGATGGGGGCAAGACCGCTCATGCTCTTTTCCGACATCCATATCGCTGACGATGGTGATGTTGCCAAGATTTTTGAATATACCGCCGGTATCACCACGGTTGGGGAGATGATGGGAGTCCCCCTCGTATCCGGATCGACACTCAGGATTGGCGGGGACATGGTGCTCGGGGAGCGTCTGACCGGATGCGTGGGAACAGCCGGTATCGCCGAGCACCTGACCCCCCGGAGAGGGGCCGCTCCCCGGGATGTTATCCTGATGACCGAGGGTGCAGGTGGAGGGACGATAGCAACCGCGGCGATCTATTCCGGCTATCCCGATGTGGTGGAGCGGACGATCAACCTGCAGTTCCTGAAAGCGGTGGAAGCGCTCCTGAAGAGCCCTGCAATCGAGGAGGTGCATGCCATGACGGATGTCACAAACGGGGGTCTTCGCGGCGATGCGCATGAACTCGCACAGACTGCAGGCCTTCGCGTCGTGATAGAAGAGGAGCACGTCCGGGGGATCGCCGACCGGAAGGTGCAGGAGATGCTCGACGCGCTCCAGATCGATTATCTCGGGGTCTCCCTGGATTCCCTCCTTATCGTGGCACCAGGCCATGCCGTGCAGGCCATACAAAAGGTCATCAGGGATGCGGGGGTACGGATCGAAGAGATAGGGCGGATTGAGGAGGGGAGCGCGGGGGCATATCTTGTGAGGGAGGGAAAGGAACAGGACTTCACCCCCCGCTTCAGGGAGTCTGCCTATACCCCCGTGAAAAAAGTGGTGGACCGGCATCCGGCCGATCTCGACGTGATGAAACGGGCCGTGGAACAGGCCGCAGACAGGGCAGTTGAGAAGAAGAACAGGGTCATCCGGCATCTCAGGTCAGTCGGTTGATCTCACGGTTCATTTTTTTGCACGTGGCGCCAGGATCTTCCAGGGCGAGATGGGGTGCGTTCACTCTTCCCTGAACGGGGGCTCAAAAAGAGTTTCATGCGAGCCGTCAGAGAGAATGCCCGGGCAGGAATTCCCGTTTGCCTGGACCAGGTCCGCCGATCTCCCTAGCTGTACCGGTCAGGAGAAGACCTCGGCGAGAATACGGGCCATCATGGCATTCAGCTGGAGATACTCGTTGTTGCCATGGGTGAGGGTATAATCGGTATCCGCAATCGCGATGGCAAGCCTGGGATCGTTATACTCTTTCCTGACTGCTGAACGGAATTCATGGAGGACCTCGCGCGAGGTGAGACCATATTCTATCATCAGCGTCTCAAGCCGGCGTATCGCGGATTGCATGTCCCCTCCTCGCACTGCTGCGAGGGCTGCCTGAGCGATCTGCCCGGTCTCGGTCTGGGAGATTTTGAGCAGGTCGCCATGGTCCCCTGCACCGGCGCTGACCTGCAGCAGCATCACTGCCTTTCTCATATCCCCTCCGGCGACATGGATGATAAGGTCGATCTCATCCTCCGAGAGGGGGGAGCAATTCCCGTATTCCCAAGCGAGAATAGCATGCAGCTGGCTCCCTGCCACGGCGTTTCCGATCGGGACGAAGAAGAAGGGAAGGCATCGTGAACTGACCGCTGGGATGATGGCCGATGGCCGGCTGGTTACAAAGATGAAACGGCAGGTCCTCGAGTATCGCTCCATGATTCTCCGGATACCCTGCTGTGCCTCCCGCGTCAGTGCAGAGGCACCTTCAAAGACCATGATCCGGAATTCTGCATCGAGGGGACGGATCGATGCATACCAACGGGTGATATTCTTGAAGTTGGAGAGGAGGCTCTGGTCCTTCCGGTACAAATGATCATACCGCTCATCGCTCTCCAGGTACTTCTTCCCCTGTTCAAAGAGATCAGCGGTCTGGATGATCGTGAGGTTCTCTTCCACCCTGTCCCCGTAGAGCTGATGAGCGAGGCACTCGACAGAGACGCTCTTCCCGGTGCCCGGAGGACCTGTCAGCAGGAGGTGGGGCACCGTCCCCGATGCCGCCGCGTTTTTCAGGTGGGCGACCACGTGGTCCTGCCCGCGAATCTCTTCAAACACTTTTGGCCGGTATTTCTCAATCCAGAGCATGATCGATCCTCACCTGAATCTCCCGGAGTGCTGAACGGAGCAGTTCACGATTATCGAAGCCTGTCGAGAGCATCTGTGCCTCCTCCCTGGTGAGATCGTTGCAGAACCCGGTAATCTGAGGCAGGGCTCTCGTCACCTCATCGACGACAGTCAGGGTTGCGCACCGGGCAGTCCTCGAGAGCGGGTTCAGGTCGATGGCAATAACGGTCTTTCCCATGTTCGTCAGCGCCTGGCACCGGTCTCCATCTTCGAGGGGAACGAGAACCACATCAGATGACCCTATCCCTTCCCGGAGGCAGAGAGCCCGGTCATGGGAGAGGGGGAGCAGCCGTTCTGCTTCCCCTTTCAGCACCTGCACCCCATGCTTTTCCAGGAGTGCGGAGATCTTCCTGACCCGCTCCTCCGTCCTGTGAAAGAGGTTCACCTCGACTGCGGCATTCGAGGCCTGCTGCAGGAGCGCAATCGCGCCTGAGGCAAGCGCCGCAGTATTGCCGTTCACCGATATGACGGGCCTTTTTGCTACAAGGAGGAGTGCGGCAGCGGTCTTCTCGGCGAAAAGGGCACTATTTGTGGTTCTCTCGCCGATAAGGTAATCGAACGCCTCCCCGCGGCCGTGGGCGGTGAGCCCTTCAAGAGAAAGGATCCCCTCTTTTGCACACCGTGCAAGGTGCTCTCTCACTTTCAGCGAACGATAGCGGGGGTGATCCCTTGGGATCACGGCACCACCTCCATAACCCTTACCCCATGCATGGCGACATGCAGCTGAAAGACTTCGCCATACGGAGCAAAGAGGTCCCGTGCGTCATCACCCATGGCAAAAATCCCGTTTCCCAGCATCGTCATACTCGCGGGGATGCCCTCGTCTGTGCACTGGCGGAGGAGTTCGTGGAGTTCCGGGGAGAGCAGACCGCTCTTTTCTGCAAACGCACGGGAGAGGCTGAAAAATTCTTCCGGGGTGCCGGGATAATCGTCGGGATATGCGGCACTGATACGGGAAAGAGCACCGGATGAGCCAAGGACGAGGGGAGAGGGGAGGGGCCCAAAATTGACCGCGTACAGCGGCTCGTCCAGGTCAAAAAACCGCTCGATCCTGGCCCCGACCCCGGGGCCCATGCGGAAGTCGCGCCCGCCACCCTGGCATGCGGCCACATCACCAAGCCCGGTCCTATGCACGATCTCTGCTTCATGGGCAAGTCCGGCACACGCAGCCCCGGTCAACCCAAGGCAAAAGAGCGTGTTGATGGCTGCCGCTGAGGCCATGAGCGCGGCAGCAGACAGGCCGAATCCTGCCCCTATCGGAAGATAGCATTCCGTTTCGATGCGAACAGTGACCCCCAGGCGCCCTGCCAGATACGAGAGCAGGGGCGCATCACCGATATGCTCCCGGACGGTCCCGTCTCCGGAAAGACGCTTCACCACAATTGTTGTGGTGTCAGCGGGGCGTGCATGGACGGTCACCCCTTCCTGTATCACGATCCCGGCCCCGATACTCCCGGTGGTCTGGTGGCCGGAACCCTGCACCCGCTTGAAATATCCGGAAACGTGGCCGGGGCAGCACGCAGTGACCGAGGATGCCATGGGAACTCCCCCTGTTGTGTCCTGGATGCTGGTACGCTCTGCCGTGATTCGGGGCATGCGAATCAGTCCTCATGCCTGCATAATGAGAGGGAAAGGATCCGCTCCCAGATCTGTTCTGCAAGATCCCTTTTTGTTCCATTCACCTCTTCCCTGCCAAAGGCCCCCGTGATCACCGCCCCGGCAGTAGCGGCTCCCATCGCCTCCGGCCCGTTGATCACGACGAGACAGGCGCCTTTTGCAATCAGCGCCTCGGCCTGCTCCTCTTCATCCTCTCCGAGTTTGAAGGCGATCACCGGGATATGGTATTTGGAGAGAACCTCATTGATCAGTTTCGGGAGCGGGTGGAGTGCGAGGCTGAGGGGCTGCCCGCTCCGGAGCTTACCCTTGTGATACTGAGGGGCATAATCCGAGATCGCTGCAGCGCTGATATAGAGATCAGGGACCCGCTCAGCACAGATCCGGTGCACCGCATCGTGCATCTGACGGGCTGTTTCGACGGTGACATTCCTGACGCAGGGGATTTGCCCGTTATGCACGATCGTCACCTCCGCCCCGAGACGGAACGCCTGGAGAGCGAGCTCCTGGCCCATCCGTCCGGTTGACCGGGTGGTCAGGACGCGGATGTCATCCACCGGTTCCCGGCATGGCCCGCTGGTGATCAGGACCTGCTTCCCGGCAAGGGGGGAACCGAGCATCGCCCGCTGGGACCAGAGGACGATCTCGTCGATGCCTGCGATCTTCGCTTTCCCTTCCTCGATTTTCGGAGGGACGACCCGGACGTTCCAGGACTGGAGCCGCCTGATGCACTCCGTCACACCAGGGTGGCGGTACATGCTCTCATGCATGGCAGGGACCACCACGACCGGCAGACCGGATCCAAGTGCCGTGGTGGCAAACGTGGTGACCGGGGTGTCATCGATGCCTCCTGCGATCTTGCAGAGGGTGTTCGCCGTGCAGGGGGCGATCAGCAGGAGATCGGCATCCCCTCCGTCGCCACAATATGCGACATGTTCCACCCACCCGGAGAGGGCAATTATCGCGTCCTCTCCCGTTGCATAGGTCAGGGCATCCGGGTGGATGATGCGGGTCGCTGCTGCGGTCATGACGGCTCTCACGAGCGCCCCCTCGCGCCGCAATGCATGGGCGAGACGCACTGTCTCGACCGCTGCGATGCTCCCGGTCACCCCGAGGATGATCCGCTTCCCTGAAAGACAACCCTGCCCCATCATCCTGCCCTCATGTCAAGAACATAATGCCATGTGTGCGGTGCTACCTTTTTTATTCTCCTGACCGATCCTTCGTCCCTGCACCTGTCGCGGTACTGCTCAGGGATGACCGGAGGTCTCCTGCCTGCCGAGTGCATATGGATCATGCCGCCCTCCCGGATATGATCGAACGCTGCATCGAGAATCAGGGGAGCATCAAAATGACCCATGACGATGCGATCATACGCTCCGGAGAGGAGGTCCCTGCAGTCTCCGCAACCGGTGGAAACGAGGTCATCCAGATGGTTCTCCCTGACGTTTCTGACAAGGTACCGGTACGCGACAGGATGTATCTCCATTGCATGAACAGCCGCACCTGACGTTGCAAGGGGAATGGTGAAATACCCGATACCGGCGAACATATCGGCGACCCGCTCCCCTGGTCTCACCTCTTGCATCATCCGTCTCTTCTCTTCCCGGTTTCCCTGTGAGAACATGACCCGGGCGGGATCGAGCCAGTAGGACATGCCCAGTTCGCGGTGGCAGACCTCAGAGGATGTCCCGGAAAGGATACGGATATCCGGGATGCGTTCTTTGCCGCGGTAGGAACGGACCCAGATGATACCGGTCGGGTTTTTCCATGCTTCGATCTCCCTGACTTCTTCATCCGTTGGTTCTCTCCCGTGGAGGACTGCAATCGTGCCGACCAGGTAAAAACCCCGGCCTTTGTAGGGGACGCGGGGAGGGAGATCTGCATCTGCAGGATACCCGTCTTTTACCGGCACGTACGCGATACCGTTGCTGACGTAGGGACGCCGCGTCCTCTCCCGCCATTCCTCACCCCCACGCTCCCGGAGGTCGTTGACAGGGACCCGCCTTACCCGCATGATGGTTAGCCTATCACCAGAAGGTCATTGCCGTCGTTCAGGATCCTGACCGTCTCTCCGGGGCTGACCGGAGCGTCCACGGGAACCATGCATTCATGGGAGATGCCGGTGTCCGGGTCAAGGACCCCGATGATGGATCCCTCCCGGAACGTCACCAGGTGCTCCCGGGCATCCCTGGCGGTTCCAATATACCGCTCTATCCGCTCCTCCCGTATCGACCGCTCGCTCCCCGTGATGATCTCCCGGTATTTGATCTCCTTTCCGGTCGAATGGAGCACCTCGCCAGCCCTGCCGTTCACTTCGATGATATCGCCTCTCCCATAGCGGGGGAGCCGGACTGAATAGGTGATCCGGTACAGCCTTTTGCCTGCTCGCTCCCCGACAAGTTTCGGATGTGTGGACACGCGCCCGCCCAGCCGCTCGACAATCGCCGTGGCAATCTCCTGGCCGATCCGCTGTGACCCGACGGTTATGTCAAGGCCGTCTTTGGTCTCATCGGTATCAGAGATGAACGAAAGCCGTTCCCCTGCCGAATAGCAACTCTCTTCGATCTCCTGGGCAATCCGTGCCGCAGTGCTGATCTCGTAGGGACGCGGTCTCCTCCCGGTAGCCCGCACCTGGACGATCCCCTCGTAATAGCTCCCTGCGATCCTGTTGCACCGGTCGCACTGCTCTTTCTGCCAGGAAATTTCCACCCGCATCGCAGCTTCCACCGGCTCCCCATAGAGTGTTCCCCTGATTGTCACATCAGCAAGGGATCGGTTGACGCTCAGGTCATGCATCGCCATTTCCAGGACCGGGGATACGACACCAGGGCTGATATGCACCGCCCGCCGGACGAGCTCCCGGGCAATCTCCTCCCTTTCCGCGGTGCTGTCGGTCCAGACCCCGCACTCCTTCCTTGACCCGCAGGTAGGACAGAACGTGCAGACCACCCGGTTCTCGCTGGAGAACCAGGGGTCCTGCTGCACCCTGCAACGGCCACAGAGCTCACCTGTCGCTGACGCGGCCCCGCAGCGGGGGCAGATATTTTCCCGGAGCTTCCGTTCAGAGTCTGAGAATCTGGGCATGGGGTACCGATCCAATCCGGATAAAACCCTGAGGTCCGATGAGTCCCATCTCGATTGCCAGCCCAACCGCGCGCTCACCGATCAGGTTGACATTTCCTGCGCACTGGAGCGCTGCCCTCACCTGTTCGGGGGTTGCAGGGGTATTGCCATAGAATGCCTCCGATACGTGGACCTCGAGCTCCCCCTGCTGTATCCGGGCATTGAGGAGTTCCCTGTCGCAGACGGCGACGACCTCATCGCTGGCCGTAGTGCGGTGAACCTTCAGGTACATTGTTGATTACTAGTGGGAGAGGAGAGTACATAAAAGGTAGATCCAGGGACCCGAGCTATCAGCGCTGTATCTCGACACCATAGACCGTTTCTGGTGTCTCTTTATGGATCCGGTAGGCATCAGTCTCTGTAATGATCCCCTCTGCAAGCATTCTGAAGGTGTTTCGTGGAACAGACTTTGGCCCGATCACCGCCCCCGGCCTGGAGTCCTCATCCATGTAATCACTCTCCATGGTGAACAACCGGGAGATCCGGGCGAGCTCCGGAATGTCGGGATTCGTGGCAAGGAAGGAAGGGATAAGCGGGGTATCGGCAGTCGCATAATGTTTCACCACCCTGCGGGGGGAGAGTCCGGCACGCTCTGCAAGATCCACGATGTCGTTGCAGGGCCCGGTCTCTGCGTGGACCTGCACGGCACAGTCCAGTCCGGCTGCCAGTGCCAGGGCGTGGGAGAGCACCTCGTTGGAAGCAGTGAGCACCTCATCGGGCACGGGATAATGGGGCCGTCCGCTCTTGAGGGCAACGGCCTTGCCCTCCGCGATGTAGGAGGCCGCACAATCGAGCCCCTTCTTCATGGCTGCGACCGCACCGGGAAGCGAACCTGCAGCCGAAAGCCGGGTTATCTCTGCAGGGTGTATCCCGAGCACGACAAAGACGTGTACCCCAAGAGCCCTGGCCTGGTCTGCGATGGCTATCGTCTCGTCAAACACGTGCGTATACTCCTGCCCGGTGCGCGGCAGGATTCCAAACGAGGAGGATGGTTTTGTGACGAGGAAGAGATGGGTCCCGCCCGCCCGCATGAAATCTTTCACCGCATCAAGCCCCCGCCCATGGACCGGGTCGATATGGATATGATCGTCGGTGATCGGAATGTCAGGGTTCTTCATAGCAGGAGACGATCTCCATGAGGGGGTAGTCTCCTTTCCGTTGCAGCCGGGCATGGCAGCATGAGGTGCCCACCTTCGTGACGAGGTCGACTTTGAACATGGTCCCCTTCAGTTCGGAGTACCCGTAGATATTCTCGCTCATCTGGGACCGGTCAAGAGAGATTTGGATATCGGAGACAAACGGCTGGAGGCTGACGCTCTCCTGTATCGCTGATTCAAGAGTGCTGGCGGTGGAGGGAGAGACAGGAGTCCCTACCCACTGGTGGTAGAGTGCACCCAGTTTGATCGCTGCTTCAAATATTGCCTGATCACGATCACGTGGCATGCATAGAATATAGGCTCTGCCGGAAAAAAAGGGGTCGCTCAGATGAGTTTGATGATGCCGGGTTTTGGCTCCATCGCCTCGCCCTGGCGGAGGAACATATCGATCTGTTTCCTGATCTCGTCTTTTCCAAATCCTTCACGGGAGATCTGCTCGATGACCTCATCAATATGCGCCCTGCCGCTCTCGTCCGCAATGACCCGGATCACTTCCTTGATCCTGCGGATGAGGTCCCTTTTTCCTTTCGAAAACCCGGTGACCACCTTGTCGATATCAAACGACCCGGATTTCGCATCATATGCGACCTGGCGGAGACAGGTGTCGACGATGTTGATGACCCGTTCGGCATCTGATCCTTCGATGTCCTTCGAGAGTCGTATGCGTGCGCTGGCCTCGGCAAGCCGGACCAGTGCCTCGAGCTGCCGTGCGGTTACCGGCACCGGTTTGTTTGATTCCGATGCCAGGCCCCGGAGCCGCATGTAGTAGGCGATCAGGGCTTCACGGGCTGTATCCGAAAGACGGGGAAAACACGTTCTTTTTGCATAAGCGACGTACTTCCTGAAGAGCCCCGGCTCGATGTCCGGGGTGACAGGCTTGAGCTGCTCGGCGATATACTCGTCATCCACCCCGGGAATAGGGCTTTTCCTGTGCTGCACGATCGTCTCCCCGATGCTGTGGGCTTTCAGGATATGCTCGGCAATAGCGCCGTCCTTTTTCGGGTCGGGCTTGTCGCCCATGATGAAGATCAGGTCGAAGCGGGAGAGAAGGGAGGCCGGCATGTTGATCTGTTCACCGATGGGGGCAAAATCATCAAACCTTCCGTATTTCGGATTGGCAGCGCCAAGCAGGGCACACCGTGACTTCAGGGTGGCGGTAATCCCCGCTTTTGCAACACTGATCGACTGCTGCTCCATTGCTTCATGGAGTGCGCTCCGGTCCTCTTTCTGCATTTTGTCCATCTCATCGATCGCTGCGATCCCCATGTCTGCAAGGACCAGTGCCCCGGCCTCAAGCGTCCAGCGCCCGTCGCCAAACTCGTCTTTGACCGCGGTTGCGGTCAGTCCTGCCGAGGTTGAGGACTGGCCGCTGGTATAGATAGCCCGGGGGGAGAGCTTGACCACGTACCGTAGCAGCTGGCTTTTTGCGATACCCGGATCGCCGATCAGGAGCACATGGATGTCACCCCTGAGGTGGGTCCCGTCCGGCATCTCCTTGATAATCCCGCCAAAGATCTGGAGTGCTATCGCCTCTTTCACATCCTCGTTTCCATAGATGGTCGGAGCGATGGAATGCGTGATCTTCCGGTAGATGTTCGGGTCGTGGGAGAGCGCGAGGATCTCCTCTTCTGCCTTCTCATCGATCTCCACCTCCTCGAACTCCTTCTCGGCTATCTCAATCGAGTTGCATTCGAGATAGATATCAAAGATCGTGCTCTTCTCCCCATGGCTGACCCGCTGCATGGATCGAAGGATCCCGTTGATCACCACCCGGTCGCCCGGGGCCACGAGGCCGGTCGTATCATCGGTCGCATCGACATCGAGTGTCTGGGGCTGCTCCCCTCCCCGGAGACCTTCGGGAGACTCCTGGATCCGGAGTTTTTGCGAGTTCACGAATTTTGAGCGCTTCGGTACGAGGTCCAGTTTCCTGAAGGTGCACCCGTCCGTTGCACAGCTGTCCGGCTCCCTGAATTTGCCATACCCCTGTTCCCTGATCGTGATATGGCCTCCCGGACAGCGGAAAAAGGCCTCCACGATCCTTGGCCTGACTTCGGTTGTCTTCCGCAGGATTCCTTCGACACTGATGAACCGGTTGATGTGGTCCGACCGGATATGCCGTATCGCAATTTTTTTGGGAAGACTGGTGAACCTGACGTTGATATCCCGGGTTGCCTTCCCGTCCTTTCCTTTGACGAGCTGGTGGGCAAGGACCGATGATTTCACATCTTCGATTACTTTGCCGGGATTGTCCAGGAGTTCATCAGCCATCCTGATCCCGGTCTTGCCAAAACTCTCGAGCTCCCGGTAATCGATGAAAAGTGATTTTTTATACGGGTATTCCCGTGAGATCTCCGAGAGCTGCTTTTTGTACCGGCTCTTTAAGAACCGGTTCCAGTCGGCATCACGATCGATTATCTCGGCTGCAGGCTCCTGGTCCATCCCTTCACCGCTGGCCTGAACGTTGTGCATGCATCACGAACTGTGCGATCATGGCGTCCATCTGCAGGTCACTGCTTGCCCCTTCGGAGAGCCTGAAGTCGGTGATCCCGAGCTGGTCGATCAGTGCGACCCGGAGGCTCTCCTCCATCGGTCTCTGTATGACCGCCCGGTAGCACTGGTTGATCAGCTCGTTTGGGGCGATACCCCGGTCGTGGAGCAGCCGCGACAATACTGTTCCGGCCCCCTCAAAGTCCCCTGAAAGCGAGAGCGAGAGCAGGTCCTCGATCTCGTCAGGCCGGGCAGTGGAGGTGATGGCATAGATCATGTCCCTGGTGATCTCGCATGAGAGGATGGCCGCCCCCTGCAGGGCGTTAATCGCCTTTCGCATGTCGCCCTGTGCGATGTAGGAGATCGCACCGATCGCGTCATCGCTGACACTCAGGTGCTCCTCGCGCGCAATCCGGTTGATCTCGGCGGCAATGGCCTGGGTGCCAAGCGGCCTGAACCGGTAGATGGCACACCTGCTCTGGATGGGGTCGATGATCTTGGAGGAGTAGTTGCAGGAGAGGATGAACCTGCAGGTCTTTGCATAGCTCTCCATGGTCCTCCGGAGCGCAGCCTGGGCATCGGGCGTGAGTGCATCAGCTTCATCGAGAAAGAGGATCTTGAATTCTGCCCCTCCGAGCGGCGATGTCCGGGCGAACTGCTTGATCTGGTTTCTGACCACATCGATCCCGCGTTCATCGGATGCGTTCATCTCCCGGAAGTTGAGGTTCCAGGTCTCTCCAAAAAATTCCCTGGCAAGAGCGACGGCAGCAGTCGTCTTGCCGACACCGGCACTCCCGGTGAACAGCAGGTGCGGCAGGCTCCCGGCCCTGACATACGACTGGAGGCGTTCCACGATCTCGTCCTGGCCTACAATCTCCGCAAGGGTGACCGGCCTGTATTTTTCGATCCAGATCGTATGGCTCTCATCCATGTGTAATCCCTAATCGTCGTTTTTCTGGTATATTAGTATTGATATCCCGATTTTTTTGGACCGATCGTTCACAAACGGATGAAAATTCCGGGACGGCCGGTCCTCTCTCATCAGGAACGGTGAAAAGGGGGTCTCGCTCATAGGAACCCCCTATGGTCGCCATACGGTCGTGCGTAAAGCATGAAAATGGCTGAGCCATTTTGGCAGAAAAACCGCATTCACGATTTTCAATTGGGGGGATGTGACGAAGGAGTCTCATATCCGTCTCATTCTAAAAAGACGACTGTGGCGAGCTGCTCTACAAGAAAATATTGTGCCTGAAAACTATACATGCAGCCGATAGTTCCTCAGGCATGCGAAATAAAAATGCCAACGGTATATTGAAAAAATGAGGGTTATTTCTCTTCAAAGAGCTCTGGTTGTTCTTCCCTCTGGTAGTAGTAGTACGCTACTCCAGCCGCGATGACGATCGCCAGGATGACCGGTATAAGCCATGCCATCGGGAACTTCGACCAGAACGGCTGAGCAGGGGGTACTGTTGTGGCCGAGGTGACGGGCTCTACCGGCGGGAGGGTGGTTGGGGTCGTGGTGATATTCCCATTCTTTGTGGTGTTCACCGATCCCCCTGTCGTGTTTCCTGAGCCTGAGGTGGGTGTTACGTTGACTTTTATGGTTGTCGGGGTTGGGCTCGGCTTGGTAGTTGTGGCAACGTAGGTGCTGCCGCCTCCACCGCCACCGCCACCGCCTCCACCGCCGCCGCTGCTGGTTGTCCTGAAATAGGCGTCGATGGTGTGATTGGCAATCACATTAGCGAATGTGTACCCGGTAATGGCTCCCATTGCCTGGCCATCAATATAGACCGTGTTGACCGTGTAGCCCGTGAGCGGAGTGATGACAAAGCTCACGGAATCGGTTGTGTTGACCGCAATCGTTCCCGATGGAGCAATCTCGCCTCCGACATACGCAGTTGCGTTTACGTAGTAAACCGCATCCAGGGGGATCTGTACCAGGTTCACGTAGATATCAACGGTCTGGTCCTTCGCCGGGTATCCCGGGAGGCTGGCGGTAACCGTTGAGTAGCCGGCCTTTGTCACGGTGTAATTCGTGTAATGGGGGGCTGTCAGGTACACCGGGACCTGGAGGGTCCCGTCTGCAATGGATCCTTTCGCGTCGTTGTCAAAGAAGACATTCGCACCGTTCACGTTGGAGTGGATGAGGAAGTATCCCCTGTCCCCGCCGATTATTGGAGCCACCTGGATATAGTTCTCCTTGGTCTCGGTATCAGAGCCTCCTGAATTGGTCACGGTAAGGTTCACCGTATACGTGCCGTCGGCGGTGTAGGTGTGCACCGGGTTCTTCTCGGTTGAAGCATTCCCGTCGCCAAACGTCCATGACCACGAAGCGGGCGTATTCGATGACGTGTCGGTAAATCCTACCGTGAGGGGTGGCGGGCCTTGCGTGCTGTTTGCCTCGAAATCAGCCACCGGAGCCAGTCCAAAGACGCTGATGAATCCGCTCTTTGATGCGAATCCCGAGCCTATCGAGTTGGTTGCGGTCAGGTTCACCGTGTATACGCCAGGATTCATGTAAACGTGTTCAGGATTCTTCAGGGTTGACGCTGACCCATCCCCGAAGCTCCAGTTCCATGCATTGGGCTGGTTTGTAGAGGTATCCGTGAATTTCACATGCAGGGGTACCAGGCCACTTGTCCTATTCGCCACGAAGTCCGTGACGGGAGAGGCAGCAGGGGTACCGTTCTGCACCCGCAGGTTGAGACTGGTCACTCCTCCCACGCTGAAAGGATAGGTCTGTGTCCAGGGACCGCCGGCATTCACGTCATAGCACTCGGCACGTGCACCATTGGCAAAGAAGGTGACCGGTGCCCCTGGTTCAATCGATCCCTGGACGAGCAGCTTGGATCCGGTCCATTCATACCCCCCATACATTCCGATTTCCGTGGTGGTTATGGACCCTCCACCACCGGTGGCCACAGCGGTGATGACGGTACCTGCTTGTGCCGGTGCTCCAGTCACCTCAATTCCTCCGTAGAATGCGTGAGGAATCTGGGGAACCGTTGTCTGCGTGGGTGTAGGGGTTATCGTAGGTGTTGGAGTAGCTGTTAGAGTAGCTGTTGGAGTAGCTGTTGTAGGGGGTGTTGTAGGTGTTACAGTAGGTGTTACAGTTGCAGTGGGTGTTGCCGTTGC
>CAZRAQ010000047.1:0-14539 GCA_964598015.1 uncultured Methanoregula sp.
AAGGGGATCGTGAGCTGGGTTTAGACCGTCGTGAGACAGGTCGGTTACTATCTATCAGGAGTGTTTGGAGTCTGAGGGTAAGAATGAAATAGTACGAGAGGAACTTTCATTCGGCGCCTCTAGTCGATCGGTTGTCCGACAGGGCAGTGCCGAGCGGCTACGCGATAAGGGATAAAAGCTGAAAGCATCTAAGCTTGAAACCCGGCCTAAAAAGAGACTCCGTTACAGGACATGAGTAAAAGACTCGTTTGATAGGCTCGGGATGTACGCACGAAGGCAACGACGTGTTCAGTCCGCGAGTACTAACGTCCAAATACCCCAGTGCTCCACCAGTCAAACCCAGACGAAATTCTGAGTGCAAACCTTTTAGCCTGTGCTATCCTATTTCATAGGGTATCACGGGATACAAAACACAGCCTTGCCAAGGTGGCGGAGCGGCTACGCGGTTGACTGCAGATCAACTACACTCCGGTTCAAATCCGGACCTTGGCTTTGGGTAATAGCGGCCATAGCAGTCGGGACACACCTGGACCCATTCCGAACCCAGCAGTTAAGCCGACTCACGTAGTATGCGGTACTGAGGTACGCGAGTCCTTGGGAACCATACCACGCTGCTATTACCCTTCTTGCATCGAAAATCAGATTGCTTTTCTTGTATTGTTGTATTGATGAGCGTGAGCTCTGTACCATTCATCGTGAGGGATGCGACGGGTTCGTGACCCGGGGTGGTAGTGTTTAAAAGAGGATTAGATCCGGATTTCCATTTACGGAAGCGATGCATCAGCTAGCGGAAGTTGAGAAGAGGCTTCGCAGGTACCTGATCATGCTGCCCATCTCCTGCCCTGTGCCTTCCATTGTCGCGCCGGACCGGCTGAAACTCCCGGTAAAATCGTATGCCTCGTCAGGGTAGGGACTTTTCTCGGTAAGTTTGCGATAACGTCCTGACACAAAATCAAGCTTCTTCAGATCGATCATCCCGATATTCTGGTTGGTGAGGGTTTTTACATAGTAGATTTGGTTGGTATGGTCCCTCACCAGAGAAAACTGCGTATAGAACTGCACCTCGCTCCATGTTCCATCCTGGGGTATGACGATTGGCTCTTCTCCGTATACAACTTCGACCGCGTTCAGCAGGTGGAATGCCTGCACCATGGACGTGCGGTTTGTATCATTGCCGGATTTGATAGGCACATTATACTGGTTGAGTTTCGTCAACCGGACGAAACGGTCGGCCGGTGACGGACCTCCGGGAAGGCCGGCAAACGAGTTCTCTGGGGTTTCATTTGAATAGGATGCAAGGTTCTCCAGCTGGTACGGGTATGCCGGATCATTGGTCAGGACACCGCCACGGCTGTCGACATCCGGGCCGTCATACCTATTCATGACCGTCTCACCAGTCTCGTTTTTTACCCACTCCACGATAAGGGTCCTTCCTGCAGCATCATGCACAACCAGGTGGAGGGGATGTTTTCCCGCCAGTTCAGGGGGACACCAGATCTCGACTTCCTGCAGGCCATTCTTCACCTCTTCAACGGTCCGGAAGTTTCCTGCAACGTATGATACGACATCCATATACAACAAAGCCTTGTCAGGATTGGTTACCGTCGCCGGGTACTGGGAGTCCATGAGCGTGAGGTATCCAGCAGATAATCCTTCTTCATTCAGAGTCTCCACATACTGCGGCATCCTGCTCTCGGGAAACCCGGCGATTTGCGGGTAATTTGATTCAACTCCCACAAAACCATACCGGTTCTTCCAGGAAATCCCGTCCTTCCGGGGATATACTGATGCAAGGGACCTCCACTGCTGGCCCCTGATCTCGACCATGAAGGATCCTTTGACCCCCTCCTTCTCGAACCAGTCGATTGTCCGGCCGGAGATGACAATCCCCGGGCTGTCTGTTTTCAGCAGGAAATCCGAACACCCTGCGACCGGGGTCATTACCATGAAGAGGAGAAAAAAACCAAGTGTAAAAACGTAAACTGTGTCCATATTATCGAATTATCTATACTTATCAGATATTAAGATGAATGATAGTCACGTCCTCAATCTATCCTGCATAAATCGCTGTCATGAGATGGTACGAATTGAACAAGATCGAAAATTTTAACTGTTTTTTTTCAATGTTTCTTTTGCAATAGTGATGGTCGGGGTAACGAAGAATAGTATCGATACAATGATGTAACCGCCTACCGCGATTATCGGCAATAAAAATCCGCAAATCAGCGTACCAACGATTATGATGACGCCAAATTGCTGCCGTCGCTGCAGAGCATTCAGCTCGCTTTTGGCCGCCTCATCGGTAAGCATGCCAGGAGTCCTTATCCCTGATTTCATGATCGTGTTCATAGTGACCGATGCAGCCAGGAGATCCAAACCGTAGACGGTTACCGGAGCGCTCAGCGCCGATCTCGCGAGTGCGTGTACCGTGAGCCACGCGGAGGTGAGATCTGAGCCATAGAGATCCGGAATCATCGGGGGATGCGAGAGGTAAAAAGCCATCAGCTTCGTGGTGAATGGAATGAGGGATACGAAGAACAGCATCAGAAGAGTAAGGCGGTACGAATGAGGGGTTTCCTGTTTCATCAGAGCGGTAACGGAAGAATGCGATATCCAGACGCTTCCCACAAATGCAAAACTAATGACATACGCGAGGAAAGCAGGCCACTGTTGTGTGAGGACCACCATCATATTTTCGGAGGCATTGGGTATTGCAAGATCGAGCACGAGTAATGTGATGACTATCGCAAATACTCCATCTGCAAAGGCGTCCAGCCGACCTTTAGGCAGAAAATCCATTGTTACCTCTTTTTTCCATTACTGTATTTATAGCATTACAATCGGATCAAGGCAGATATACTTTTGAGAGAAGTGGCCTGTCAGCAGTCTGAACCTGCCTTGGCATTTATAACGATTCCGTATTGGTGCCTTCACTTCAGTTTTACCTGCCCCCATCACCTTTATCCCCTCTCCCTCAACATCTACCCCACATGAATATCCTCATCATCTACAAATCCTATCACCGGATGAATACCGAGAAGGTTGCGAAAGCGATATCCGAAACGATGAATGCAACGTTGCAAAAAGTCGAGGAGGTTAACCCGGAAGATCTTTCAAATTACGACCTGATCGGGTTCGGATCAGGCATCTACGGCGGCAAGTACCACAAGGACATAGTCTCGCTGGTTGAGAAGATACCCCGTCTGGAAAAAAATGTATTCCTCTTCTCGACATCAGGCAAGCCTCAGGAGAAGTACGAACTGGCCATCAAGGCGCTGCTTATTGGAAAAGGGTGCCGGATTGTCGGAGAGTTCCGGTGCCCCGGTGTAGTCGGCGGTCCATTGGGGATCAGTCTGTCAAACAAGGGGCATCCTGATGAAAAAGATTTGGTGGACGCAAGGGCGTTTGCACAAGGGCTCATATCATAATTCTATTTTCAGTGTGCAGGAATTCAGAAATCCCCGGCCATCTGCCAAACTCACGCAAACGGCACTTATCACCAATTTCCAAACGCCACCACTTCCATCACAACCAGGTCGCTTTCTTTGTGGACATTAATGCCAGAGTTCCCAAATTATTTATGAACTTCCCGATATTCCTATCTTGATGATTCTATGAAAAGAACAGGCGGTTTGTGGATGCTCGCAGCGCTGGCAGCAGCAGTCGTTCTATCGAGGGGAGTGTCCCCTTTCAGTGCCATATCAAATAACGTTCCGGATGGAGAAGACCACTCCCTGTGTGTGTGTTGTCGTATTCTATGAATCATAGAACAACCCAATGTGGAGTATTTCGGGGTCCCTTATTGCGCCCAATGTTGTTTTAACAGCCGGTCATGGCACCTTTGATACTGCCTACGCAAGAGTGTGGTTTGACACAGAATGAGACTATTTGGTCGACTTTCCCTGAAATATTGAGTATTTGTCTCTGGAGCATAGCGGATCGCTGAAATCTCCAAGACTTAGATAGACTTTTACCCGTCTCCCCCACTCCTTCAAACTATCATAGAGAGGCAAGTGTGTCCCTCGTCCGATAGAAGAACTCATCCATGAGCGTATCCTCAAGCCCGTATTTCCGGTATACCCAGTCGGCATAGTGATAATGCATCCGGTCGATCAATACAGAGTCAATCTTCCCCCTGAGGAGCTCTACAAGATCTTCTGCTCCCGGGAGCACAGGGGCGATCATGGCATACGTCCTGATACCGGCGTTGTGCAATGCATCGAGTGCATGTATCCTGTCGGATATCGATGGTGCATCCGGTTCGAATAATTTCCTGATGCTGTCATCCGCAGTCGTGACAGAGAGTCCGACCTCAATATCCTGAAACTCTTTTATAATATCAATGTCACGGAGCACCAATGGAGAACGTGTCTGGATTATCACAGGCCAGCTATTTTGCGCAAGTATTTCCAGGCATTGCCTGGTCAGTCGGTAGTGTGCCTCGAGCGGTTGGTACGGGTCGCATACCCCGCTTATCCAGACTCTGTCTCGCCGCTTCTTCCTTATTTCTGCTTGTAATACCTCAGCGGCGTTGATCTTGACATCGACAAATTCGCCCCAGGGTTCCTTGTGTCCGGTCACCCTTTTCATGAAGCGTGCATAGCAGTACGAACAACCGTGCTGGCAACCGGTGTACGGATTGATAACGTAGGGATAGATCTTCGATTTGGAGAGGATGGTTTTTGCCTGGACTTCCTTTACGATAAGCGTCATTTCAAGGGGTTTTGCACTTTAGTCTGGACCCGGGTGAGTTCAATGTCTCGCGTGGTACAGTTCAGTGTTTCGTTCCGATAGGCAAAGATATTCCGACATAATTCAAGCATCCCGAAGCGTGCGTTTGCCCTATCCATGAAAAGGGGATGTTTCCTCGTAACTGGACAGAAAAACCGGCGTGACCAAGACCTCATTTACCCTGGAAACACCACCGCACCATTCACAATCCCTCCCGCATACTCCTTCAGGTACCCGGCACACAGGTCGTACGCCTCGATCAGCTGTTCCCTCCATATGTTCGGAACCCCGCAGGTGATGATGCGGATATTCCGGGTCTTTTGAGTTACCTTCGTCGTGTCAGAATCACGGTACGGATAGACGGCGATGATCTGTTCCTCATCGGTCATGATGACCTGGTTCTTCCGGAGCACGACCGGTCTCTCCATGCCGATGCCGAGAAAGCCTTCCCCCTCCCTGGCGAACCGGAGCGTCAGGTCTCCGGCCAGGGTATCCGCATCGAACGCTGCGATCGGTATCCCGGAGCGGACCGATGCCAGGTTGTAGGCATCCACTGCGGTGTTGATCCCCGGGATTTTTCCCCCGGACAGGATCCTTCTCACCAGCGCTTCGGAAGCCGGCCGGATCTTCGTGGGGTCGACCCCGACCCTCCAGAAAAAGTCCCGGTATGCCCTAAACACCGGATCGTCCTTCACCTTGTCCAGGGTATAGCGGGATTGAATTTCCCGGATGATCTCCTGCTTCAGGATGGTGAGCCCGGGACGCTCCTGTGCAATCTGCACGGACCGGATATCCCCCTCGGCCACGTATATCCCCGGGAAGGCATTCTGTAGATCCTGGCTGAACTTCATAGAGAATTCTCTGGTCAGGGATTGGATGGTTCCTGCTTAAAATAGCTGTATCCTCACGTTCATCTGGATTGTTTCACCCTGATAACCGCCAGGGTTCTGTCGTTGCACTCAAAATTCTTGGAAGGACTAAAATATTCCTGCATATATTGTCTTTCATGGATACCTTCCAGGGCTATATCATCATTTCCATTGCAATCCTGGCTGCAGTTGCACTTGTACTTTTCATTACAGGCTGGAAAAAGCCCAGGGAAGACCTCTCGGGACTCGTAGCCCTCTCGCTTGCCTTGATCACCGCAGGAATCGTCTTCGGGGAGAACCGCCCCGTCGGCTATGGCTTTATCGGAGCCGGGATACTTCTCGCCGTCATAGATATCTATCTCACAATAACACCCCGATGAAACGTGTCCAGGACAACATTTATCGGTGATACTTCCATTCTGGAATGCATAGGAGACCAAGTTATCAGGTGATGAAGGCATGGAAGAGGAATGCTGCTCGAGGTTCGATCCCGCCCCGTGGGACGGGAAGCTGCTGGAATGGGAGCAAAAGCGTTTTGTCCGGGACCAGGTGAAGACGCTCTTTTTTATCCCCCTCAACTTCGGAGGTGTCATCACGAGGCTGAATGAGAAAGTGGAGAAGGCCGGTGCGACCATACCCGACAATCTCTGCCTCTCCGATGACACCTCGAGATGGAACATGGATATATATCTGGCTGTCGACCGGGATATCCCCGGGGCCGAGAACGTGACACTGAGCGGGAAATATGTATGCAAAGTGTATGAAGGCCCGTTTGGCGATACAGGAAAATGGTGCAGGGATTTTGAATCGTATGCCAGGGAGCAGAACCTTCCCATAAAAAAATGGTACATGTGGTATACGACCTGCCCCAAATGTGCAAAAAAATACGGGAAAAACTATGTCGCCATCATCGGCCAGGTAGGCTGAGCAGGACTTTTTTTGTTCGGAAAAAAGGTTCCCGGATGCCTTTCATGTGCATGACAGGAATCATATACTCCTTCCGACCATCCCTTCCTGTGAATGGGGAATGGTCGCCATGGGGGGAGATCTTGTCAGGGTTACAAAGGAGCAGGTCAGACCGGCAAGTGAGATGCTCGTCGAAGCGTTCTTCAACGATGCCAAACTGACGCTTGTCTTCCCAGACGAGAATACCCGGAGAGAGCAGGGGAGATCCCTCTTTGCATTCCATCTCCGTTACGGCCTGAACTACGGCCGGGTATTTGCCACATCGCCCAATCTTGAGGGAGTTGCGGTATGGCTCCCTTCAGACCGTTCAGAGGTGACGTTTTGGCGGGCGATGCGGTCGGGGGGAATGACGCTGCAAAAACAGCTCTCGAAGGACGCGATGAGACGGCTCCTCGCCTTTGCGGACCAGATCGATTCGTACCACAAAAAGCATGTTCCCGGCCGCCACTGCTACCTCTTTTTTATCGGGGTGGACCCCCGGGTCCAGGGAAGAGGGTACGGGGGGAAGCTTATCCGCCCGGTCCTTCTTGAGATGGACCAGAACAGGATGGACTGTTACCTGAATACCCAGAACGAGCAGAACATCGGGCTCTATGAGCACTTCGGTTTCGAGGTGCTGGAGCAGGTCAGGCTTCCCGGAACAACATTCCTCCATACGTGCATGGTTCGAAAACCGGGCGGAATCGGATAAATGAGCGAGGGCTCCGGCAGCTCCTCCTCCCGTTTTCATCTCCTGGACCATTGCGATCCGTTTTTGTCCGATCTGCGGATAAAATGGGAGGGCGGGGCTCCTCTTCACGGCGTAAGGTCGCACCCGGTGCAGGCGAGGCACATGGTCTGCGATTCCCTCGCTGAAAGGCC
Source organism: uncultured Methanoregula sp. (assembly GCA_964598015.1). Taxonomy (GTDB): domain Archaea; phylum Halobacteriota; class Methanomicrobia; order Methanomicrobiales; family Methanospirillaceae; genus UBA9949. The sequence goes on from CAZRAQ010000047.1 coordinate 7,428, forward strand.
ATACTTCCCGAGGATCTCCCGTGTCATCGCGGTGAGTTCCAGGAGCCGTTCGGGACCCGGCCGGACCGCTCCCTCCAGTGCCTCTTTTCGCAGGGGGGAGATGGAGATAGGGCGGAGCACCGCGATAACCCCCATCTTTGCCAGGTATTCCACACCCTGGCGGACGCACGCATCCGTCTCCCCAAGGCCGATGATGATATTGGATGAGACATGGTTCCTGCCAAAGACATCCACCGCTTCGCGGAGCGACTCCAGGATAAATTCGAGCGTGTGCCCTTTCCTCCCCCTGCATATCCGATCGAAGATCTCCGGGTCCATGGTCTCGACGCTGTACTTCACCTCGGTGACCCCTGCCTCCTTCAGTCTCCTGGAACACCCTGCTGCTGGGTGAACGGCCACCCCGATCGGGACATGATAGGGGGCAAGAGCCCTGACAATATCCACGACCCGATCGATCTCGTCACCGGGGGATGTCGCAATCCCGGACGTCAGGGAGATCACGTTCAGTCTCCCGTTCCTCTTTGCCTTCTCGACAATGGCAAGGATCTCTTCCCGGGTCTTGATCTTCCCCTTCGACAACGGTACAGAGCAGAACTGGCAGTTGTAGATGCACCGTTCGCTGATGGTTATATAGACCTGGTCCGGACAGTGGGCGACCACTTCCTCGATCGTCCCCTCCGCTATCTCCCGCGAGTCCTGGAGAACCACGACATGATCGTTCTTCCGGACCATGCGGAACAATGAGTCCTTGTTGACCTCGAGCCTGACACGGAGACCTCCTGAAGAAAAGAAGATATTCTGGACTCCCATCCCCGGCCCGGCTGTCGATGTCCGGGGCGGGGGCAGCAGCGACTCTTCCACATCGATAGTCCCGACAGAGAGCAGTGCTGCCTTTATCCGCTCATCCATGAGAGTCATCATTCCCCCCTCACCGTATGCCAAAGAGGGTTGCTGCGTTCCCGGCAAGGAGGTTTTCGAGCACCTCCGGCTTGTAGGAGAACCGCTGGAACTCCGCCAGGCTCTGGCCCAGGGGCCTGACCGGGTAGGAAGAGGCATAGAGGATCCGGTCCCCGAGGAAATGGTTGGCAGCATCCACCCATGCCTGGGCCCCGGGGAACCCCGGGATGAACTGGAAGAAGTCCGGGATGACCCAGAGGTTGCCGAGCGGGGCATTGGCGATCATCACCCCTATCATCTCGCTGATGTAGGGAAATGCTGCATGGACGACGACTATCTGGAGGGTAGGGAAGGCATTGGCGACCCGCTGGATCCGGTACGGTTCGGCATACGAGATGTCCGGTCCCTGCATCAGGCTGCAGGTGAGGTAGAGCACCCCGCCCAGTTCGGCACATCGTTCGTAAAGAGGATAATTCTTCGGATCGTCCACGTAGCGGGGCGGAACCCACCACCCGGGATCGACAGCAATACCGTTGCAATGCAGATCCCCGAGTGTCCGGTCTATCTCTTTTACTCCCGCCTCCACATCGGCTCCGTTGATGCCTGCAAGGGCGACCGGGAACCGGTCGGGGAACAGGTCACGGAGTGCTGCAATGTCGTCGTTGACGATCGTGCGGTGCCCCGCCTGCCTCCCCACGAGGATCCCCGTGTCCACTCCAGCGGCATCCATCTCCTCCATGAAGAGCTCGTGCGATTTCTTGGTCATGGAAGGGGTGCGTTCGTACCCGCTCACCAGAGGACTCCGTTTCACGGACGGCCGTGCCCCAGGCTCCGGTGCCAGGACCTGTGTCAGGCTTTTATACGGCGGTCTTACGCGTGCATCGATGATGATGTTCTTCTCCTCCTCACTCCTCTCATCTCTCACCTGCCGGATAATAACCTGATAGTATCCGGCATGGCTTGTCAGGATTCCACCCTGCCCTGGACCCTGCAATCAGCTGGAAAAAAGAAGGATACCCATGCCCCCTGAAGGGTAGGGAGAAATGCTCAGGTCCCGCTGGAGGAACAGAGCGATCAGAAAGAAGGGATAAGGTTATTTCTTCACAGCAGCCAGCCGCTTTCCGACTTCGTCCCAGTTCACGATGTTCCAGAACGCCTCGACGAATTTTCCACGGTCGTTCCGGTAGTCGAGATAGTAGGCGTGCTCCCATACATCCAGGACCATCAGGACCGGGTAGCCGGGAAAGACGTTTATGTTGTGCTTCTCGATCTGCATGATGAGCAGCCTTCCGGTGTCCTTGCAGAAGCTGAGGGCGGCCCAGCCCGAGCCTTCCACGCTCGTTGCGGCGGTGGAAAACTCCTTTTTGAAGCGGTCGAATCCCCCGAAATCTGCGTCGATAGCCTTCCCTAGCTCACCGCTGGGCACTCCCCCTCCCCCTTTGCCTGCAGGGGCAAGGTTCTGCCAGAACAGGGCGTGGAGCTTGTTGCCGCCGATATGGAACGAGAGCTCTTTTGCGGTCGCCTTGATGTCGAAATCGGACTTCTCTTTCCGTGCCTTGTCGAACTTCTCAAAGAGGGTGTTTGCCCCGGTCACGTAGGCCTGGTGATGTTTCGTATGGTGCAGGGTGAGTTGGTCCTCCGAGATATACGGTGCAAGTGCCTTGTAGTCATACGGGAGTTTTGGGAGTGTGTAGGTTTTTTCCATGAGTTCGTAGCTCCTATAAATGAAAGAAGAGGTAGTGATCCTATTTGTAGCATTGGATAGGGGAAACGAGACTGCGGCTCTCCTGTAATTGCTGCTGCTGTTACCCGATCGTCTGCACTATCTTTCCGTCTTTGAATATCGTGATAAGGCCGCCGCTCTGTGAGACCACGATCCCGATCGAACTGGTCACCATCGTGATCCCGGCAATCGAGGAGTGGCGTGAACCGAGCCCGTCCGGGATCTTCACCTGGCTCATATCCACTGTGATGTAGCGCCCTGCAGACTCGACCACGCCATCTCCCGAGACGATGAATGCCCCGTCAAGCTGGGCAAACTCCTTGATATTTCCCCTGATGCTGCTCCCGGTGATCTGCCGTTCCGCCTCCTTGTGGCCATGGAACGGGTTTAAGACGAACTGCCGGGAGTTGTTCATCACGGCATCGGTGTCTCCGACCACAAACGAGGTCCCGACGGACTGCCCTTCTCTCCCTTCCCGCCCGATCTCCATTGCCACCCGGATGATGGATTCGACGACTTCCGGAGTAACATCGGTCCCCGCACAAATCTGCTCCAGTTCCTCCCGGGAAGGAATGCGTTCGGATGCTGGCATACCTGCCGGCGGATTCTGTTGAGCGCTCCCTGTTTTTCCCGTAGTCTGCGCAATTGTCTCCCACTTCTCGGCAAGTTCAAGGTAGATGGTGCGCATCTTGGGAGACTGCTCTGCCAGGGACCGGAACATCCGGGCACAGACCTGGGCGCTTGCAGCAGCGGCTGGCAGGGCGCCCCTCTCTTTTGCCGCACGGTACATCTCTTCCTGCAGGGACACCTCTTTTGGGATGTCGGGCACAGCCGATTCGTCCCTCTTTTTCAGGATGAGCCACTGGCCGATCCCTACGATCAGGACGAGAACAACGGCGGTGACAAGGATGAGGTAATATGTCGGCTGATCATCGGGCGGAGGGGTTGCTCCATTGGGTGTTCCTGGCGGTCCGGAATTCTCAGGCCGGATATCCACGGTGATCCCTTTTGTTGTCATCTGCCCGTCTGACTGAATTCCGGTGATATTGACGGTGAAGATCCCTGCAGTCGCATAGCGGTAGGTGGCAGGGAGGGCCGTTGCATTCGTGACATTCCCGTCATCCCAGTCGATGCTTACCGAGGAGATGGTGACACCGGGAGAACCGGGGTCGAGGTTACCGTTCAGCGTGACGTTCCTCCCATCGATAACCGGTTCGAGGAGCGTGAGTACCGGCGCACTCACCTGGCCGACTGGTCCGGCGATTTGGAAGGGACCCGGGTTGGTCCGTACCGGTATTTCACGCAGGATCTGCCTCTCGATGGAGACGGTCTCTGTCTCCGTGACACTCTGGCCATCGGACTGGTACGCGGTGATAGAAATGGTATAGGTGCCCTGAATGCCGTAGGTGTGGGAATGGGGGAACTCGTGAAGTTCCCGGGTGCTGTTGTCCCCCCAGTCCCATTCAAGTCCTATTATTGTCGTGTTCTGAGATCCGGGAAGAGCCGTTCCGGATATATTGGTGGAATAGCCGTTTATTATGGTCTGCAAGTTCTCTATCCGGGGCGGGTCATGGGGAACTTGAGCGGTCGGGAGTTCCGTGGCTGTCTGCAGGGGGAGTTCTTCCAGAGACCCGGAGGAGGGAGTGGGTGTGATCGAAAGAGTATCCATTGTGCCGGGTGTGACGTTTGCACCCGAGATACCCGGAAGGAAGAGAACGACAATGAGCAGTATGGCGGTGAGATATCGCACTCCGCCAGGGAGAAAGGATCCAATGTGCATGAAGTTCCCGGTCTTTTGTAGTAGTATCACGGTGATTGTACATAAATTTCTTGACTCATCTGGTTCTGCCCTCCCCCAGAATGATAGCATGGAATTCGGAGCAGGGCTGGTAACGGAAATCAGTCATTCCATGACCGCCTCAAGGTATGTGGTTCAACAGCGGAACGGTTTCTCACTGCATGAACGGCGGAGAGGCCCATCGTATCCATCCTCTCAAACGACCCCCATCCTCCGATAGCATTATCCTCCCGATATCCTCATGGTTATCCATGCAGAGTGAACATTTCCCCCTCAATACCCCCTTCAAACCGTCATCGGCCCTTGTCCCGTGGCTCATCATCGACTTCCTCATCTTTGTCGTCTTTGTCAGCAGCTTCATCCTTGTCCCGCTCTTCCTGTCAGGCGGGCCTTTCTTCTGGGCGGCGGGCGGCCTGGGCATTCTCGTTGTCCTGTTCGTCATCTGGACAAGGTTGTACTATGACAGCATGTGGTACGAGCTGCATGACGACGAGATGCGCTGGAAACGGGGTGTCATATTCAGGAGAACCGGGATCGTCCCTTACAACCGGATCACCAATATCGACATACGGCAGGGCCCGGTGATGCGGGCACTCGACATCTCCACTCTTTCGATACAGACTGCCGGGTATTCAGGCCAGGCGCAGTCCGAGATCCGGATCGAGGCAATGGTGTATGCCGAGGAACTCAGGGAATTGATACGGACGATGGTCCGGGCCTCCAGTGGCGGCGACGGGACCGGCACCGGAGTGGCAGCTCCGCACCCGGCCACCGGATCTGCCGACCTGCAGCAGGTGCTCGATGAAATGAGGGCGATCCGGGCATTGCTGGAGAAGAAGCTGTAATATTTTTGGGGATAGTCCTATTTTTACCACTAACCCTGCGATTAAATTACGTCTGAAAACATTCCATTTTTACAGTTCCAAAATCCATGTAAACAGTTGATTTCCCATTTAGGAAATCACCAAGAATGAGTTATGTAGTTGATACCATCCTATCGCATTGTGGGGGACGCCCCAGCGGCGGGGGTAAGCCGAAGGCGCAACCCCCAGGAGCGTCTTAAATGAGGATAGTGATCTAAAAGCGGTGGAAAAATTAGTGACTGAAATGCCACTATACCCTATTTTTTTGGTCTATGAAGGGGGGAAACTCCCAAAATCCTGCAATAGACACCATTTTCACCACCCGTTACCTATCGCGGTCAGGCGCACCATCTCTGCCAAGGAGAATCCCTGCCCATGCATAAAGAGAGCAATATATTTCATCTCATACTCCGAGATTCCCACACTGGCAAGGGGATCTAATATGAAAATGGCTCCGGCATTTTCATTTTGTATGGTTGTGTCACAATGGGAATCATGCAGTTTTCATGCCAGGGGGATTATCATGAATGGTCAATTCCTTCGAAGAATGGTGCTCATCTGCAGCCTTGCGATGATTGCGTTGTATTGTGCCCCAGCTATGGCCGAATCGGCAGGTGCCCTCACCGTTACCGGTGATGATCTGGTTGATGAGGGAAAATACGAGGAAGCGCTTGGGTATTATGACCAGGCAATCGCCCTTGAGCCCAAATATGCGGTGGCCTGGACCGGCAAAGGAGTTGCCCTCAATTATCTGGGACGAAACGCCGAAGCCAGCGATGCGCTTGAAGAAGCAATTGCCATCTCTCCAAACTATGCAAAAGCGTGGTACCAGAAAGGGATAGCTCGTGCCGGTCTTGGGCAGTATGAGGATGCAATCATCGCCTACGACAAGGCCCTTGTAATATATCCTGAGTACGGATATCTCGCGTACTATGGGAAAGCAAACGCGCTCTCCGGTCTTGGGAGATACGCAGAAGCTATCCCGCTGTACGAAAAAGCCCTCAGCCTCGAGTCCCGGTACGCCGAACCATGGGCCAGGAAAGGCGATGCCCTGGCCGCAACCGGGGATTACCAGGGGGCCATCGCTGCCTACGACACGTCCCTTTCCATAGAGCCAGGGTATATCCCTGCAACGAACGCACGGGCTGCTGCCGCTGCAAACCTTTCAGGCGCTGCACCAGGTACTACGATGTCACCGAAGGCGACGACGACCACAGCACCGGCTGCCACCACCGTGCCGACCAGGGCCCCTGAAACTCCCATGACAAGGCAGGGACTTCCTCTCCCGCCATTGCTGGCAGTGGCAGGTATCGCTGCTGCGGTATACCTCACCCTGCGAAGAACCTGAGCCAGGGGACCGTATGACCTGAACCCGGGTCCCGGTATCGGGACTTCTCTCTTCTCTCTTTTCAAGGGTAGCTTCCCGGGACCTTCATCCCCCTCCTCACATTCACCAGACTCCGGGTCCAGCTGCCTTGATAACTCCTGAAATTTTCGCACTTACCATCACATTTAATCCATCGCAGGCTGAGAATCCCCCTATGTTCCTTATCTCCGTGGAGATCCTTGCACTGGCGACCTTGACACTGCTTGTCGTTCTCCTCGCCGGTTGCACCGGCCCGGTACCCGGTGTGCCGGCCGCTGACCAGGAAACGAGTGTCCCTCCAACGGCAGAGCCCCCCTTCTCTTCTTCAGAAGACGTGGTGGAGGCAAACAACCGGTTTGCGCTCGATCTCTATGCCCGGCTTGCCGACAAAGATGACGGCAACCTCTTCTTCTCACCGTGGAGCATCTCGTCCGCACTCGCCATTACCTGGGAAGGAGCCCGGGG
>CAZRAQ010000048.1:0-1896 GCA_964598015.1 uncultured Methanoregula sp.
GGTGATTCCGTAATCGCGGCCCCAGGTGCACAGCATCTCGCCCGAACCGCTGCCGAGGTCGAGCACACGAGCCTCCGGTTCCAGGCGCAACGCTGCGCCGAGAGTGGCGAGCTTTTCGGGCGTGAACGGGTTATGGATGCGGTGAGCACTTTCGGTAATGGTGAAGATACGTGGGATGTCCAATACAACACACTCCTTTTCTTAAGTTGTGGAATAACGGGGATATACCCTTCGTGACTGTTTGAGATGAGGATAATATCATACCACAGCCTCAACTTTTCGGGTTGTTGCTCTGGTGTTCCTACACTACAGCACGATCGCAACCAGGGCTTGAAAAGCGATTGGGAGAAGCCCCCGGAGCCTCCTCCTTTTACATTCAAATGGATGCGGACTTCCACAGAACCCCGATCATTTCCGCAGGCTTCCACACCGCGGAATTGGAAATAGGGATTATTGAAGGCATTTTATTGAGATCTGATGCGTATAAGAAGAGATCACTTTTTGCACTTCCACAACATCCGGTTCACACACACAGAGAAGCATACACACACCCATTTTCAGACAGCTGTGTAACTTCCAGCGTGCGGTTTATTATAATGAGTATTGGGCGAATCTGAGCCTTCTGGATTGATTTTGATCACTTCCGCAGCTGCGGAAGTGTTGCAGAAGTCTGAGGAAGTGGTGGAAGTGGGAGAGATCCTTATCCAGAGCAGATGACCTGTTTCCCGTAAAAAAAAAGAGAAGGTCTAAAAAACCGAATGCGAGGGATGGGATTCGAACCCAAGAACTCCTGCGAGATCAGGCCCTGAACCTGACGCCGTTGACCTGGCTTGGCTACCCTCGCGCCTTTCACTGATTTGGCTTACGGGGAAATAAAGATGACGAAACCCCGGGGGTGCTGTTCGTTCTTACAAGGAGGCGGATGGAGTGGGAGTGAGGGAGGCACGATAAAAAAATGGAGGAAGCGGTACCAAGAGGGAAGAGGGGTGGAGAGGGAAGAAGGGGGAGGACCGGGGAAAAGGTTGGGACAGAGGAAAGAGCGAAGAACACAGGAAGAAGGAAGAAGCGGGGAGAGCATTCTTAACGATCTCACCGTTCCCTTATTGAGGCTGATTCGCAAGTTCCTGTTCGCGGAGCACATTCCGTCTGATCTTGCCTGAAATCGTTTTGGGCAGGTCGGGGACAAACTCGATTGCACGGGGATACTTGTAGGGAGCGGTGCTCTTTTTCACAAACCGCTGGATGTCCTTTGCGAGCTGGTCGTTTGGTTCGAACCCTTCTTTCAGGACGATGAATGCCTTCACGACCATGCCGCGGATGACATCGGGCGAGCCGACCACTGCGGCCTCTTTGACGGCCGGGTGCTCCAGGAGCGCACTCTCCACCTCGAACGGACCGATGCGGTACCCGGAACTCTTGATCACGTCGTCGTCCCTCCCGACAAACCAGAAATACCCGTCATCGTCGGTATACGCCTTGTCACCGGTATAGTAAAAGTCGCCGGAAAAGACCTGAGCCGTCGCCTCTGGATCGTAGAGATACCCGTCAAAGAGCCCAGCGGGCCGCGGGTTGACCCTGATCGCAATCCTGCCCGTCTCCCCGGGCGGGACTGGATGCCCCTCTTCATCGTGCAACTCGATATGCCACCCGGGGGACGGTTTTCCCATCGACCCGGGGCGGGGCTCCATGCAGGGGAACGTCCCGATCACGAGCACGAGCTCCGTCTGGCCGTAGCCCTCGTAGATGGTGAGCTTGGTCCCCTCTTTCCACACCCTGATAACTTCCGGGTTGAGGGGTTCTCCGGCACTGACGCAGTGGCGGAGCGAGGTGAGGTCGAATTTCTCGAGGTCCGCGAGGATCAGCATCCGGGAGACCGTGGGAGGGGCGCAGAAGATA
>CAZRAQ010000048.1:1906-14336 GCA_964598015.1 uncultured Methanoregula sp.
GCAGGAGCTCGGTCGGCTTGAACTTGCCCCGTATATCGTACACGAGGATGCATGCGCCCTGCATCCAGGGTGCGAAGAACTTCCCCCAGGAGGACTTGGCCCATCCGGTATCGGCGAACGTGAAGTGGAGATCATTTGGTTTCAGATCGAGCCAGTACGCCCCGGTCGTCACGTGACCGAGGGGGAGGGCATGGTTGTGGAGGACGAGTTTGGGCTCGCCGGTCGTTCCCGAAGTGAAATAGATCACGAGCGGATCGGTGCTCCTGGTCCGCTCCATCCCCGATATCTTCACCAGGTGACGGGAGACCGGGGCAGGATAGTCAATCTCTTCGGGATAACTGATCCAGCCAGGGAGTTTCGCATCGGTCACCAGGCGGGCAGCAAGCGTCGGGCAGTCATTCGAGATCTCCTCGACCTTTGCTGCGTCCTGCTGGTCGGTGACAACCATCCTGATTTTGGCGATGTTTATCCGGTATTTCAGGTCCTTTGCGGTGAGCATCGTGGGGCAGGGGCAGAAGACCGCTCCCAGCTTGATGCAGGCGATGGCAAAGATCCACCATTCCGGGACTCGGGGGAGCATGATGATCACCCGGTCCCCCTTCTTCACCCCGTACTTGAGGAGCATGTTGGCCGCCGAGTTCGAGAGGTTCATCATCTGGCGGAAGGTGTAGGTCTTCTCCACCCCTTCCTGGTTCACCCATATCATGGCGAGCCGGTTCCGGTCCTCGAGGCCCAGCCGATCGATCACATCGAACCCGAAATTGAAGTATTCAGGGACCTCAAGCGAGAATGTCCGGTAGGTCTCAATGTAATCCTCCATATTGTGTCCACTACAGGGCATATGAACAGGATAATTTCGTGCGGGAATTCTTTAACCTGCCTTTCCTGCACAATGCCAGGAACAGGAAAACTGCTTCAATCATGGAAGAGTGACAGCACATTCCACCAATTTTCCTACGACACAAAAATTCCCTGTCTGAAAGAACACTGCTTTGAAGGACGCTGTTATGCTAGGACGCTGCCATGAGCAAGTCCTATCCACGAGTGCCGGTGGTCCCGGGGATGCTCCAAAAACAGGGGCGGGGTGTATTCAGGAAAAAAAGTATTTTCGACAGCGCGGGACGTTACTCCCTGCTCCTGTATTTTTCGAGCTCCCGCTGACGGAGCTCGTTTCTCTTTATCTTCCCGGACAGTGTCTTTGGCAGCTCGGCCACAAACTCGACCGCCCTCGGATATTTGTACGGAGCAGTGGAGTTCCTGACATGGGCCTGGATCTCCTTTATCAGGGTTTCTGACGGCTGGACCCCGGGCTTCAGCACAATAAAGGCTTTCACGATCACACCCCGGATAAGATCCGGCGATCCCACCACTGCCGACTCCTGGACGGCCGGGTGCTCGAGGAGCGCACTCTCCACCTCGAAAGGACCGATGCGGTACCCCGAGCTCTTGATGATATCGTCATTCCTTCCCACGAACCAGAAATACCCGTCTGCATCCATCGTGGCCTTGTCTCCGGTGTAGTAGAACCCGTTCACGAACGAAGTGGCATTCGCTTCGGGACTGTTCAGGTACTCGGCAAAGAGCCCGACCGGCCGTGGTTCAAGGCTGATGGCAATCCTCCCCTCCTCTCCTTGTTCGACCGGCTTCCCCTCATCATCGTGGAGCTCGACATGCCATCCCGGGGCAGGCCTGCCCATCGATCCCGGCCGGGTCTCCATCCCCCGGAACGTCCCGATGCAGCAGACCGTCTCGGTCTGGCCGTACCCTTCGGAGATGGTCCTGCCGGTCCCCTCCATCCAGACCCTGACCACTTCGGGGTTGAGCGGCTCCCCTGCGCTGGTGCAGCGGCGGAGCTCCTTCAGGTCAAACTTCTCGAGATCTGCCAGGATCAGCATCCGGTATATGGTGGGAGGGACACAGAACGTGGTGATCTCATATTTTTCCAGCAGCGGCAGGAGCTCGGTCGCCTTGAACTTGCCCCTGGCATCATACACGAAAATGCAGGCCCCGGCAATCCACTGGCCGAAGATCTTGCCCCAGGCACACTTCGCCCAGCCGGTATCCGATGAGGTGAAATGGACATCGCACTCCCCCACATCCTGCCAGAGTTTCGCCGTTACCAGGTGCCCCAGCGGGTAACTGTGGTTATGGAGGACCATCTTCGGGTCGCCGGTTGTGCCCGAAGTGAAGTAGATCATCATCGGATCGGTGGCGAGCGTCATTTTGACCGTCGGCAGGCTGACCGAACGGAAGGAGACCGGGACCGGGTATACCAGCTCTTTTGGGTAGTTTATCCATCCGGGAAGTTCACCATCGACGAGGAACCGGCAGGTCAGCGTCGAACACTCCTGCGCAACTTCATCGACCTTGGCAGCATTCTCAAGGTTCGTGATCACCATCTTGAATGAACCGGCATTCAGCCTGAATTTGATATCCTTCTGCGTCAGCATCGTCGGGCAGGGGCAGAGCACCGCGCCGAGCTTGATGAGCGCGATGACAAAAATCCACCACTCCGGCACGCGGGGCAGCATGATCAGCACGCGGTCCCCCTTCTGGACACCGTACTTGATAAGGATGTTCGCCGCCTGGTTGGAGAGATTTTTCAGGTCGCGGAACGAGAATTTCTTCTCATTCCCTTCCTGGTTCACCCAGATCATGGCGAGCTTGTTCCGGTCCCTGTCAGCCCATGTGTCGATGACATCAAACCCGAAATTGTACTGTCTTGGTACATCGATACGAAAAGTCCTGCAGAGCTCCTCGTAACCTTCTGCACCAGTTTTCATTTCAGCCATAAAACAGCAAAAGGTAGGAGAGGTGAGACTATGAAGCTGTCTTTTTACAATGAAAATGGCTCCGCCATTTTCATGCTTTCTACACGACCATGACGGTCATTGGCGGTTGGCATGAAAATCGCAGTCGCGATTTTCACTTGGGGGGGATGTGACGAAGGAGTCTCATGTGCGTTTCATTCGTGGAAAAAAGACGGAGAAAGTGCCCTCTCCGGAGTAATCCAGTAGTATTATAGTGGTCAACACTTCATATATGGATCAATGGACGATAAGAGATACGATTCATTAAAAATTGAAAATATCGTCGCATCCGGAGCCATTGCCGATTTTATCGATCTTGCAGAGGTCGCCAAAAAAGTCGACCACTGTGAACTCAATACAAAGAGGTTTCCCGGCGCAGTGTTCCGGATAAAGGAGCCCAAGAGCGCATCGCTCATCTTCTCGTCCGGTAAAGTGGTGCTGACCGGGATACGGAACAAGGAGGCACTCGATTCCGGGCTTGCCATCATCATCAGTTCATTGAAAGAGGCCGGGGTCAAGACCTATGACAAGCCCCGTGTTGCCGTCACGAACATCGTCTGTTCGTATGACCTTGGGAAATACATCAATCTGAACCGGGTTGTCATCACGCTCAACCTTGAGAATATCGAGTACGAACCGGAGCAGTTCCCCGGGCTTGTCTACCGGATCCATGACCCGAAAATTGTCGCCCTCCTCTTCTCGTCCGGGAAAATTATCCTGACGGGAGGAAAGAATATCGAGGATGTCAAACGCGGCCTGGATCTTCTTGAGCAGAAACTCGAAAGCATCATGTGAATCACCAGTACCGGCGGGTCCTGATATAGTTCCGTTCGGCCTTCAGTATCTCTTTATAGAAGGCGTCCCCTTCGGTGAGGGTGGAAAGGACCCGCGATGCATTCTCGGGCCCGACCCCTTTTGCAGCAAGGGCAAGGACCGCTTTTTTTCCTCCTGAAAGGACGATATTTGCATTCCGCATCAGCCTGGCTTCGATGCCGGTCTCCTCCACACTTTTTTCCTTCTTTGCGGCAAGGGCATACAACGGTTCCTCGTACGGTTTCAGGACAGCGATAAGGCGTGCCCCGCACTTCGGGCAGACAGGATGCTCCTGCACTCTTCCCGCAAGGGTGCGGCTCTTCCATTTCCGGCAGTGCATGCAGGCGAGCAGTATCTCCTGCTGATCGATCCGCCGCTTGAGGGTGCCGAGGACCGCCTGGTCCGGTGTCGGCGGAGGGATCTGGTCCCTCGAAGAGAAGAGGCCCTCGGCCCCCAGCATGCTCAGCCGCGACAGCTCGATTCCGCACGTTCCCTGTCTGACCAGGTCCACCACCCGTGCCGCTGTCTCCACGTCCATATAGACCGAGAAGAGCTCGCGGTATGCTTCCTTCTGGACCACCGTGTTCTCGAACAGGTCGGTGAGCCGGTACGTACTCATCCGTTCATAATCGGCGTCTGGATCGATAGCCCCGAACTTCTTTCCGATCTGGACCAGCTTCCACTTGAACAGTGCCGTCCGTTTCATGGCGATCTGGAGGATCCCCCCGATATGTTCCGGTTCGAGCCCCGTGAGGACCTCCCTGACATCGGCCGCCCTGATTGTTCCGGGGAGAGAGAGGAGGACCCTGTACGCATCGATCTCGATTCCTACGGTGGTCCCGAAGCGTGCAGAGAGGAGGACCGAGATCACCCGGCCGAGCGCTTCATTTGCCTTGTGGCCGGCACAGATATTGCATACCACCCCTTCCCCGGCATCTTCGATGACGATCAACCGGTCCGTGGCAACCCGGCTCCTGTTTTTATCCATCTCTGAGAGGAATTCACTCGCAAAAACGCCGGCACCCGGCTCCGTATGGTACGCGGCAAAGCTCCGGGTCCTCCGCAGAGCCCCCGCCTCACGGGCGACCCCGTACGGGACAGGGATCTGCTCACCTTCCCACGAGGGGATCTCCCCAGCGACACGACGTGCCGGCTCGACCGTGATCCGGCCATCTTCCATGTCGAGAACCCGCCAGAGCTGCCCCTTGGCGATGAAAACAGCCCCCGTATGGATCGATCCCACAACAAAGGACTCGTCAAGGGTGCCGACCGTCCTCCTTGAGACCATGTCAAAGACATGGACCTTTTTCTCATCATGGATCATCGAGAGATTCCCTGCCAGGTAGCGCCGCGCCCGCATGGTTGTCCCGATGGTAGCGCCTTCAAGCCTGATCAGCCGGTGTTCCGCCATCTGGAGGCATACTTCATCGAGGAGGGTCGTGCAGCCGGCAAAGGTGTAGGTCCGGTCAAGGAGAGTCATGATATCGGCCTTTCCGATACTCCCGTACTCCACCGCAAGGCCGGCCACCTGGTTGGCGAGGACATCGGCCGGGCCCCGGTGCGGGATGACGTCCTCAACCTCCCCGGCCCTGGCTCTCCTGGCGATGACCAGCGATTCGAGCAGGTCATCAAAGCCGAGCGCAAGAATCGTCCCGCGGGAGATGGCATGGATCTGGTGGCCGGCCCTCCCCACCCGCTGGACGAGGCGCGACACTTCGCGTGGCGAACCGAACTGTATGACATGCTCGATATGCCCGATATCTATCCCCAGCTCCATCGATGAAGTGCAGATCAGCCCCCTGATGGCCCCTGCCTTGAACCTTTCCTCGGCATCAATCCTGACGTCACGGGAGAGCGACCCGTGATGGACCTCCACGTCTCCCCGGCTAAAGAGCTGGTGCCCGAGTGCTTCAGCGGTCGAACGGGTATTGACAAAGATGAGGGTCGAACCGAACCGGTCGATGGCATCCGAGACCCATTTCGCCTGGCCTTCAAAGCTGTCGCCGGCAAACTCAACCGTGATATGGAGGTGCCTGGTGACCGGCACCTCCACCACAGAGAACGGTCTCCTCCCGCAGAGAAACCTGCCCATCTCATCGGGATTGCCAACGGTCGCCGAGAGCCCGATTCTCTGGAATTCTCCGGAGTAGGGGACGAGCCGCTCGAGCGCAACAGAGAGCTGGGCTCCCCGTTTGCTCCCCGCAAGTTCGTGAATCTCGTCGATGACAACGTACCTGACATTGGCCAGGTGTTTTCGCAGCACTTTCCCCATGAAGAGAGCCTGGAGTGTCTCGGGGGTGGTGATGAGGAGTTCAGGGGGGGACAGGGCCTGTTTTCGCCTCTCGGCAGGTTTTGTATCGCCGTGCCTGACCCCAACAGAGATCCCGAGTTCCCTGCACCACCAGGACAACCGCCCGAGCATATCCCTGTTTAATGATCGGAGGGGGGTGATGTAGAGGGTGGTAAACCCGCCGGTCCGCTCCTTGAGCATCCTGTCAAAGACCGGGATCATGGCACTCTCGGTCTTTCCGGTCCCTGTCGGTGCGATCAGGACCAGGTGTTTGCCGGATGCCACAAGGGGTATTGCACGGTCCTGGATCTCGGAGAGTTCCTCAAAGCCCCGTGTCCGGATGCATTCCTGTATCCTCTGGTCAAGATTCCCGATCGGGTCCATGCTCCTCCAGGGCGGTTACCGGTCCGAGAAACGTGCCATCCGGAAGCAGGACCTCGGCTTCTCCGGATCTCATGCAGCGGGAGAGCGGGCTGAACGGTTCCTTCACCGTTCTTAAAAGATCGTATCCGGTCAGTTCATTGAATGACGGCATCAACATGACCCTGCTCCTCTCCTTCCGCTCCTCATCAGGAGGGAAACCAAGACACTCCTCATTGAGCAGTGCAAAGAGGTATGCGGGGGAGCGGAGTGCGCATCCCACCTCGTCCCTGACACACACCATCGGATGATGATGCCCGGCAATGATGAGTCTCCCCGCAAGGGACACATCAGGATACATGTGCCCGTGCACATACCCGGTCCCGTCGATGACCGCCCCTTCCTTTGCCAGCAGTTCGCCCGTATCGAAGAACTGCTCGATGCCGGTATCGTGGTTGCCGGGCACCATGCGCAGGGGCACGAGCGAACGGAGCTGATCGATAAATGCAGGGATCTCCCGGTGCTCCTGCCGTGAAGTGAACGGTATTTCGTGTTTCAGGTCTCCCAGGAGGACAAGAAGGTCAGGAGAGGTCTTCCTGATGCAGGACTCGATACGTTCTCTCCGCTCATTGGTCCTGCTCCTGAAATGGAGACCGTGCCTGTCGAGGTCTGACTCGATGCCAAGGTGAAGATCGGCAACTGCCAGCACGTTTTTTTGCTCACTAATCAGGAGTGCCGGGCCCTCGCTTAAAAATTCAAGCATCATAGGGGTTTGTAGACTTCACGGGCTGGCTGGTAGCATTCATCCTCTTCCAGAAGGGTCCGTACTGCTTCCCTGACTGCCTTCTCATCAATTCCTGCTGTTCCGGCAAGCCTGATAAGTTCATCGAGAGGCAATCCCTTCTTCCCTGCAGAATCCCTGATAATTGAGAGCACTTTCTCCCTGGCCTCCGCATGAATTCCTTCTGGAGGTGACGCATCAGCGACCTGTGCGATGGCCCTGCATGCCATGTCCGCCAGGGGTCCTATATGAGCGCTGTCGATCTGGAACTCTTTTATCGCAAGTACGAATTCGCGGCTCCCTGTGCCGGATCGCAGTGCCTCCTTCAGAAGAGCGAGCCGGTTGCAGGTGAGTTCCGCTGTCCTTATGATCCAGGTATCCCTGACCGCACGATCAACCTCCCTTATTTCCAGGAGTTCAACATACGGGGCCGGGTCTGCAGCGTGTGCCGTTGCCCTCGCCTGGCCAAGCACGGTCACGAATGCCGGAATGTCAATTCCGGCAAGAATCTCCTTGAGGCCCGCATCCGGCCGCATCTTCCGTATCTGAAAGACACCGGTCGGATCGGCCACCCTCCCGTAGAGGTAATCCCCGCGGTTCTGCCCTTTTTCGGTCAGGGTGCCGGCGATAAAGAGGAGATTGCATACCATGCCGCCCGGAGTGAGCGGGAAAGGATTTTCACCCGCAAAATCGGCGCGGACATTCCGTGCCCTGCAATACTCCCCTGCAAAGATCCGACCAGCCCCTTCCATTTTTTTCTTCCCGCCTGCCTGATGCCGATACGCTGTCCTCTCCGTGATATCTCCGGAAATTCATCCCTTCTGTCAGAATGTAATGGGCTCTGTCACCCCATATCGGTTCTGTTCGTGATCGCTTTTCTGAGCAATATGAATGTGCGGTTTAATCGCTGCTGTCAGGAAAAGCAGTGAGAATAGCCCTTTATATGGGATAAGTTTATAATATATGACTTCGTCATCTGAAATTAAGGGTTTTTATGAGACAAAAAGAGATCCTGCTGTTATTCATACTTCTGGTGCCAATAGCGGGATTCTTCCCTGCATGTGCTGCAGTGGAGACTCCTGATGCCTATGGTGTACCAAGTATCCCAGGAGTTTTCGGGACTGCCCCACTCCTGTTCGAAGATTTGACTGTTGCTGCAAATGTGCAGTCTGTATCTCCACTAGAACCTGGAAGCGGCCTGGAATCGATTCCGCTCATGTTCATTGAGAACAAAGGGCAGAGTACTGACGATGTACTCTTTGAGGTGATAGCCGATGGGGCAACTATCTCGTTCACAGGGGACGGATCAATAATCCGGCTGGTACGATACGATGTGGAGGTGCCATCAGCTGCTGCAATCGGGTTTACCTACAAAGGGAGTTCCGCTCTTACTCCTGCGGAAGGAATCGATCAACTCCCCACCACCTACAATTTTGTGAGTGGAAACAATCCATCCGAATGGGTTACCGGGGCATCAACGTTTGGCACACTCCGGTATCAGGACCTGTATCCCGGTATTGACCTGCTGTATACAGGGAGCGATGGTGGATTAAAAAGCACGTTCATCGTGGAACCTGGTGCAGAACCGTCTGTTATCCAGATGCAGTTTTACGGTCAGGATGGGCTGTCAGTATCGGATGAGGGGAGTCTGATACTTGCAACCGCGGCCGGTCCGCTCACGCAGAGCGCCCCGTACTGCTACCAGGAGATCGATGGGAAGCGGGTGGAAGTGAGTGGCGCCTATGTTCCGCTCGGCCAGGACAGTGTCGGCTTTGCTTTGGGAGAATATGACCGGGAGAGAGCACTCATCATTGATCCGGTTATCAAGTACAGCCTCTATCTCAACGGGGTAGGCTTGTATGAAGGGAACGGCGTTGCAGTCGACTCATCCGGTAATGCCTACGTTGTCGGACGTTCCCTGTCAAAGACTGATGCAGTTGTTGTCAAAGTGAATCCAGGCGGCAACCTCCCCGTTTACATAACCTATATAGGGGGCAGCGGAACT
Source organism: uncultured Methanoregula sp. (assembly GCA_964598015.1). GTDB lineage: Archaea > Halobacteriota > Methanomicrobia > Methanomicrobiales > Methanospirillaceae > UBA9949. The sequence goes on from CAZRAQ010000048.1 coordinate 10,966, forward strand.
GAAACGGGGAACGGGATAAAGGTAGACCAGGACGGAAATGCGTATATCACCGGTACAACCAATTCAGCTGATTTTCCCGTTAAAGATCCGATCCAGGGATCGCTGGCGGGAGGCGATGATGCCTTCGTCACCAAGCTGAATGCAGCCGGCACTGTGGCGTATTCAACCTATGTAGGGGGTACAAAGAATGATTCCGGTAATGCAATAGCAATCGATTCCGCAAGGAATATATATATTACCGGAGGAACCCAATCGGCCATATTCCCTATCAATCACGGATCGAAGGATACAACCCATGTGGGGAATTTAGACGCTTATGTTGTCAAGATCAACACGAACGGCGCAGATTTTGTTTATTCTGAATACATTGGCGGCAGCAGGGATGACATAGGGTACGGAATCGCCCTGGATCCAACAGGAAATGCTTATATTACCGGTGAGACCGTCTCCCCCAATTTCAGGACAGAAAACCCGTTCCAGCAGTATAATGGGGGTGGGGGTAGTGACGCCTTTGTCACCAAGTTTGGCCCAACCGGAACTCCCGTTATTTATTCAACCTATCTTGGGGGTTCAAGTTCTGATATAGGGTATGCCATTGCGGTAGACAACGACGGGTATGCTCACATAACAGGAACGACATCCTCCAGTAATTTCCCTCTCAAGTCAGCGTATCTTGGCTATCTTGGGCTTACCAACTCGTTCTACACCCGCATCGAACCGGCAGGGAATGTGCTGTCTCTTTCAACCTATCTCACCGGTCCTGGATGGGATGTCGGACGTGGCATTGTGGTTGATTCTGCAGGAAATGCCTATATAGCCGGCATTACTGAAACCCATTTTCTCACCACCTTCAATGCTACCCAGGCAACGTATGGAGGGGGTCCGGATGATGCATTTGTCGCCAAGTTTGTCCGTGGTCAGAACACGCCTGTATACCTGAGTTACCTCGGTGGGACGGGAAAGGATCTGGGATATGCCATCGCCATTGACGGCAACTGTGGCATCTATGTTTCGGGATGGACCAAATCGGTGGATTTCCCCTCCTCCAATCCATACCCCACACCGTTCCTGCCAAAGGAGGAGGGCGGATTCCTCACAAAGATCTACGAGGATGGATGTCCCTGCCAGCCGCATGCTGACTTCACCTTCGTCACCTTTCCCTGCAACCGCACGGTGAAATTTACTGACGCCTCTGTCCAGGACCCCTCGAGCTGGGCATGGCAGTTCGGTGATGGAGCGATCTCAACCCAGAAAAATCCTGAACACACCTACCAGAATAATGGCGTGTACACGGTAAACCTGACGGTAGGGGAGGTCTGCAGTAACGGGCCTGCCAACCAATCCACCATCTCAAAACAGGTCGTGGTGAATTCGGAAATTCCACCGGTAGCAGGCTTCACTGCAACCCCGACATCCGGAGTGGCTCCGCTCAATGTCCAGTTCACTGACACATCGTCCAGCAATGCCCAGAGCTGGGCATGGCAGTTCGGTGACGGCAATACGTCAAACCAGGAAAATACGAGCCACACCTACTATGCCAAGGGCACCTATAACGTGAACCTCACCGTCCAGGGGCTGTGCGGGAGCAATACCACTACAAAACAGATCTACGTCGATGAATGTCCCACGCCAAACGCCAATTTCACGTATATTACCTATGATTGCAATACTACCGTCACCTTTACGGATACCTCCACAGGATCTCCCCAGAACCTGACCTGGCAGTTCGGTGATGGAACGACCTCGTCTGACAAGAACCCTGTGCATATCTACGCGAATGCCGGCACCTATTCCGTCAACCTGACGGCAAAAACGGTCTGCAGTGACGGGACCTCACGAGAATCCACCAACTCAAAAATGGTCGTTGTTGATCCGATAGCTCCGCCAGTCGCTGACTTCACTGCAACCCCGACATCCGGAGTGGCTCCGCTCAATGTCCAGTTCACTGACACATCGTCCAGCAATGCCCAGAGCTGGGCATGGCAGTTCGGTGACGGCAATACGTCAAACCAGGAAAATACGAGCCACACCTACTATGCCAAGGGCACCTATAACGTGAACCTCACCGTCCAGGGGCTGTGCGGGAGCAATACCACTACAAAACAGATCTACGTCGATGAATGTCCCACGCCAAACGCCAATTTCACGTATATTACCTATGATTGCAACACTACCGTCACCTTTACGGATACCTCCACAGGGAATCCCCAGAACCTGACCTGGCAGTTCGGTGATGGAACGACCTCATCTGAGAAGAACCCTGTGCATATCTACGCGAGTGCCGGCACCTATCCCGTCAACCTGACGGCAAAAACGGTCTGCAGTGACGGGACCTCACGCGAAAATACAACCTCAAAGCAGGTCGTTGTTGATCCGGAAGCTCCACCAATCGCTGACTTTACTGCAACTCCCCTGTCAGGAGTGGCTCCACTCAATGTCCAGTTCACGGACAATTCAAGTAGTAATGCCCAGAGCTGGGCATGGCAGTTCGGTGACGGGAATGCAACAACCGATGAAAATACGAGCCACACCTACTATGCCAAAGGTACCTACACCGTGAACCTTACCGTCCAGGGATTGTGCGGGGAGGGTACAGCCACAAAACAGATCGTCGTCGATGAATGTCCCACTCCAATCGCCAGTTTCACGTACGTTACCTATGATTGCAACACTACCGTCCGGTTTACGGATACCTCCACAGGGAATCCCCAGAACCTGACCTGGCAGTTCGGCGATGGAACGACCTCGTCTGACAAGAACCCGGTGCACATCTACGCGACTGCCGGCACCTATTCCGTCAACCTGACGGCAAAAACGGTCTGCAGTGACGGGACCTCACGCGAAAATACAACCTCAAAGCAGGTCGTTGTCGATCCGGAAGCTCCACCAATCGCTGACTTTACTGCAACTCCCATGTCAGGTGTTATCCCCCTGACCGTCAATTTCACGGACAATTCCAGTAGTAATACCCTGAGCTGGGCATGGGAGTTTGGCGACGGGTATACCTCAATCCTGGAAAGTCCGAGCCATGTCTACACTGCCAAGGGCACCTATAATGTCAACCTCACCGTCCAGGGGTTGTGCGGGGAGGATTCGGTCACAAAACAGATCAACGTCGACGTTTGTCCCCAGCCGATCGCCAGCTTCATCTTCACAAAGTATGACTGCAACACGACCGTCCGGTTTACAGATACCTCCACGGGGAATCCCCAGAACCTGACCTGGCAGTTCGGTGATGGAACAACCTCGTCTGACAAGAACCCTGTGCATATCTACGCGAATGCCGGCACCTATTCCGTCAACCTGACGGCAAAAACGGTCTGCAGTGACGGGACCTCACGCGAAAATACAACCTCAAAGCAGGTCGTTGT
>CAZRAQ010000049.1:0-3643 GCA_964598015.1 uncultured Methanoregula sp.
GGTCTATACTGAGTAATCACCAATAACAAATTATTTCCGGGACGACAAGTAATTCTGACTTCCTTATGAATACCTCTGACCAGCAATCACTTCTGACAAAGACCGGAGACAAGCGATATATTGTATTCTCCCTGCTCCTTGTTTTTGGCCTCCTGCTCCTGGTAAATCCGGCGGCTGCCGCCACCACATCCCTCCATATCGAAAAAGTGGCGGGGGACGGAAAGACCCTGCTCGCTTCAAAGGATCTGGATGCCGCCTGGATGGAGGCAAACCTCCCGGTGTATGGTGACGGAAAAACCCACTATTATCACCAGGGACCAGTTTTCATCGATGATCCGGACCAGGCTGCAGAAGAAAAGCTCCGGTGGAACGCTTCCGAAGACACGAACGTCCTGGAGAAGGACATGGGTGCCGTACAGGGAACCGCTGTGAAAGACCTTGCTGACCTTATCGGGGGAATGGGGCCTGGCGATACCATCACTTTACGGGCGAGTGACGGTTTTTCCAAGACCTTTGCCTACGAAAACGTCTATCTGCCTCCCGGCTGGCAGGGACCAATGGTTATCACCTGGTATCATGAGGTTGATGGGTACGTCCCGAACTATTCCACCGGGATGAGACTCGTATTCTTTGCTGACACCTCCACCAACCCGTGGGGGATCCATGCCTTCGGGAACTGGGATTGGCATGAGTCAGCCGACCCTGAATATTTCTATTACTATGTGCAGGGAGGTGAGCGGTATCCCACCACGACCGGTTTATCAGTCCAGCAGGTCTCGGAACTCATCATTCACGAAAATTCTTCGACAACAGAGGAGCCTGCCCCAACTTCAATTCCCCTCCTTGCCGGTACGGCAGCCATCGCCCTGTTCCTGCTCATAATAGGTCGTGCCCTGGAAACAGGCCGGAGGAATGAGAGATGAGGGGAGCAAAGCACCCGCGATACCTCTTCACCCTGCTGCTGATTGTCTTCTGTCTCTTAACAGCAGTAACCGCAGCACCGACAACGGAACTGACCGTGTCCCGGTATGCTCCTGATGGCGTAACCCTCCAAAACTCGACCCTGGTCTCTATCCCCTGGATGGAGAAGCATCTCCCGGTTCAGGGTGATGGAACGACCCATTACTATCACCAGGGCCCGGTCTTTGTCGAATCCAAGGAAGGACAATGGGACATGAACGAGACGACGAATTTCAAGGACATGGGAGCAGTGAAAGGTACCGCCGTCCGCGACCTCTGCGATCTTGTCGGAGGGCTGAATCCCGGTGATGACGTGATGGTAAAGGCAGTCGACGGATATCACGTTGAGATTCCCTATGAAAACATATACTACCCTGATCCCCGGCAGGGGAACATCACCGTGTGCTGGTTCAACGGTGAAGAATCATCAGTGGGAGAGCGGCAGGGAACGGGATATCCGCCCTCGTACCACGTCGGGATGCGGCTCCTGTTCCTCGCCGATACGTCAACCAACAGTGAAGGGAAGCATGTCTTTGGCAACTGGGACATGCATGAGGTGATGCCCGCTGAACGTATCCACCTGTTCGATAACCTGTACCCCTCGACTGGGGGTTACACCGTCAAGTGGGTTGATGAAATCCGGGTGTATCGCGAAGGGTACAAGGGATCATCAGATCTCCTCCCCAAGTCCTACGAGTCGAAGGTGAATGAGACCTATCCGGCTCCCCCCACAGAATCCCCGCTGCTTGTTACCACCATCCTGGCAGGATGCGGTGCTTTCCTGGTATTCGGGAGGTGGAATAAATGAGAGAGAGGGGCCTATCAAGAACGATCGTTCTTTCCGTGACCCTCCTTGTCTTTTCCCTCGTTCTCGCCGGGTGCACGGCACCAGTTCAGGACTCGCTTGCTGCGGACTGGCGGCTGACCATCAACGGAACGACCGAAAAAGTCCTGACAATGAAGGATGTCAGGGCACTTCCCCCGGTGAACGGTCATGGATATTGTGTCTCTACAACGGGCTTCAGGTTCGGTCCCTACACCTGTAAGGGAGTAGATCTCCGGGATCTCGCCGGGGTTGCTGGAGGAGTTGGGGAAGGCCGGCAGGTCTGGGTCTCTGCCCCTGACGGATATCTCTGGGTCTTTGATTTAGACCAGCTTGAAGGACGGGGATTTGTGACCTTCGATGAGAATCTGAAAGAGATCCCATCCCCCCCGTTGCGCATCATCCTGATGTATGAGCAGAACGGAACTCCCCTGTCTTATGACGATGGCGGTCCGGCCCGCATCGCAATCATATCGGAGCAGCCAGGGGTCATTACCGAAGGGAGTGCCTGGGTGAAATGGGTGGATCGGATCGAGATAAGGGAATGAGGAGCGTCGCCATCGCGATACTCCTCGTAGTGAGTATTCTCCTTGCAGGGTGCTCTGGTTCCGCTCCGGCATCAAAGACCCTGAAGGTGATTGCAGCCGGGAGTCTCCTTGTTCCTTTTGCAGAAGCGGAGCAGGAGTTTGAAGCCTCACATCCGGGCATTGATGTCCAGATCGAGGGGCATGGGAGCATCCAGGTCATCCGCCAGGTCACCGACCTCGGCAGGACTGCCGATGTGATTGCCGTTGCCGATGAATCCCTGATACCTGACCTTATGTACCGTCCCATGAAGAATTCCTCACGCAACTATACCGATTGGTACCAGCCCGTATCGACGAATGAGATGGTGATCGCCTACACGAACAAGAGCCGGTATCACGAAGAGATCAACCAGGAGAACTGGTACCGTATTCTAGCCCGGCCGGATGTCCGTCTGGGATTCTCAAACCCGATGCTCGATGCTGCCGGGTATCGTTCCCTGATGGTGCTGCAGCTGGCTGAAGGGGAGTACCGGGACCCTATGCTGTTTGAGACACTCATTACCGATCACTTCCCTTCGACCATCACCGTTTCAGCCGGGGAAGAAGGTACCACCATCTCCCTCCCCGAGATCATGCGCCCTTCCGATGACAAGGTGGTCATCCGGGATGGGAGTATCTACCTGCTCTCGCTCCTCTCCGCGGGAGGAATCGATTATGCCATCGAGTACCGGAGCGTGGCAGAAGGGATGAACCTCTCGTATGTCACCCTCCCGGCATCCATCAATCTCGGTTCTGCAGAATATGCCGAGCGCTACCGCAATGTCACGGTCATACTGGGATTTCCCCGGTTCGCCACCATCGGGAGTGAGCGGAACGGCCGGTCTGTGGTATATGCAATGACCATCCCGGCAAACGCTCCGAATCCGGATCTCGCCCGCGAATTTATCGGATACATCGCGACTGAGTCGGCAAAAGGACGCCCCGGATGGCCTGCACCCCTGCCGGAAGGGGCAGTCTCATGAGCTCTCCAAAGCATTCCCAGAGGAAGAACTATTGGTCTTCAGGGCATTCTCTTACTGCGTTTTGGATTCCCGGGATGCTCCTTGTCGGGATCATTGCCCTCGCCCTCCTCGTGATTGCCCTCCCGGTCCTCAGGAATCCGGAATACCTTGCCGGTGCCGCCAGCGATCCGGTGGTGTTCCAGGCGTTCTTTATCACCTTCCTTGCAGGATTCTGTGCGGTTGGGATCCTCGCTATCACCGGGACACCGCTGGCGTATGCACTCAGCCGGAGTGATACTCCCTGGAAGGGAGTGGTTGAGACTCTGGTGGAT
>CAZRAQ010000049.1:3736-14244 GCA_964598015.1 uncultured Methanoregula sp.
TCCGCTTGGCGTGATCGGCCTGACCTTCGAGGACGCCTTCCCGGGCATCGTTGCCGCTATGGTCTTTGTCGCCATACCCTATTATGTGAACGCCGTGAGGGAAGGATTCGGGAGGGTGCCGGTCCAGCTTGAGAACGTCGCCCGGAGTCTTGGTGCTTCGCGGGCCAGGGCGTTTGTTACGGTGACCCTTCCCCTTACCACCCGCCACATCATGTATGGTGCACTCCTTGCCTGGGGAAGGGCCATCGGGGAATTTGCTGCCGTGATCATGATCGCCTACTTCCCGGTGGTGATATCGACCCTGATCTACTACCGCTTCAATACCGGCGGGATCGCAGAAAGCCAGGCCATTGCATTCATCCTCATCCTGCTCTGCCTGGTCCTCTTCTTCGTGTTCAGATTCCTTACACGCCGTGCAGGGGTGTACGATGATCGCAGTTGAAGGGATCAGTCTGACCCGCGGGGACTTCTCATTTGTGGGGGTTTCGCTCCAGGTTCCCGAATCCTCCTACACGGTGCTCATGGGGCCTTCGGGTGCAGGAAAGACCCTGCTTCTCGAGAGTATTGGGGGATTCCTGCAGGTTACCGGGGGGAGGATCCTGGTAGCGGGACGGGACGTCACGATGCTGCCACCCGAGAAACGGGGAATCGGGTTCATGTACCAGGACTATTCCCTGTTCCCGCACCTCACTGTTGAAGAGAACATTTCGTATGGGCTGAAAATGAAGGGGATTTCCTCCCGCGAACGGACCAGTATGGTGAAAACACTCCTCTCCTCATTCTCACTCCAAACCCTCGCCTCCCGCCATACCGGATCGCTCTCGGGCGGGGAGAAACAACGGGTGGCGCTCGCACGGGCACTTGCGACCAGGCCTACCGCACTCCTCCTCGATGAACCATTCTCTTCCCTCGATCCGGAGACCCGGTCGTCCTGCATGGACGAGGTGAAGGTTATCCAGAGGGAGTATGGGCTCACGATTCTCCAGGTGAGCCATGACCGCGGAGAGGCCTACCAGCTGGCTGACCAGGTGGTAGTGATGGATAAGGGAGGGATTCTGCAGGCCGGCACCCCAGCGGAAGTCTTCTCCCATCCCGACCACCTGACTGTAGCTGCTCTCGCGGGATTTGAGAACGTGCTCGAAGGAACAGCCGGTCCTGAACACGAGGGAAGAACGCCCATCCGGGTCGGAAGCGGAGTCATCCATGCTGACGGTTCCTTTCCTGAGGGAGCCCGGTATCTTGCCTGTATCAGGGCCGCAAATATCACTCTTGCCAGGCCGGACCTGCCCTGGGATGAGACCCTTGATATAATGGAAGGAACGATACGCGCATCCATGACAACGGACCAGGGATACCGATTACGGTTTGACGGTCCCTTCCCACTCACGATCGAAATTTCAGGGGATATATTGTCGGCTCCCTTATACTGTTCTGGAGATCGGGTGCAGGTCAGGATCGTCCCGGCATCGGTACATCTCATTCCGCTTTCCGGGAACAGGAGGCATCAGACATGAAACCGTATGGGCTCGGGATACTGGGAATCGCCGTATCGCTCCTTCTCCTCACCTCAAGCGTTCTGGGAGCCTCTACCGAGTTGCATATCGTCCTCTATGCGGAGGACGGCTTTACCATCCTCAATGAAACCACGATCGACTACCGGTGGATGGAGCAGCATCTCCCGGTCAGGGGCGATGGGTCGACTCACTACTACCTCCAGGGGCCGGTATTCGTGGACGATCCTGAAGAACGCTGGAATCCGGAAGAAGACGCCAATATACTCGACAAGGATATGGGTGCGGTGAAGGGAACTGATCTCCGCGACCTCTGCGAACTGGTCGGGGGAATGGAACCTGGTGATACGGTCACTCTTAGAGCGACTGACGGATTTTCAAAGATGTTTGCCTATGAAAATGTCTATGAACCCACAGCCCGGCAGGGAGCCATGGTGATTGCCTGGTACCACGCCAACCAGTCCTATGTCCCAGGCTACGCGGATGGTATGCGGCTCGTTTTTCTCGCCGACACCTCCACCAATCCCTGGGGAGTGCACGCCATGGGTAACTATGACTGGTATGAATCAGCGGATGAGGAGTACTGGTACTATTATTATCAGGAAGGGCAGTATTATCCAACGACTACCGGCCTTTCAGTGAAGTATATTTCGGAGATCCAGATCTGGTCAAGCCGGGAACCGAAGGGAGCGATTGCCGTTACTTCAAATCCTCCTGGAGCCCTGGTGTGGCTGGATGGTGTCTATTCCGGGTATGATACCCCCTGCAGTCTTGGGGAACTCTCGGAAGGCTACTACTCCCTCACTGTCAGAAAGAACGGCTACCTCACTCCGGAAGAACAGGACGTGGAAGTGATTGCCGGAACCACGGTGGCAGTCAGCTTTACCCTGGAACAGGCTCCCCAGAGTGGTGGGGGTTCCAGCTCCGATGATGTGGGAACGGTTGATCCCATCGCCGGAACTTACGAGGAAGTCCTCGCTGGTGGCCAATTGTTCCCGGCAGAAGAACTGCAGGTCGAGGGAGATTTCGTCCTCCTCCCTTCAGCATCGGATCCTTTCGGGCTCCGGGGGGGAGAGGAACATCTCCTGACTTTTCCTCCTCAAAATTTCACCCGGCAACCCGCCCAGGTCCGTCTTTACCTCTTTCTGGATGGAAGCAGCGCCGATCCCGGTATCAGGACCGACCCGGATCTTATTGTTGCTACAGGGTCCGGGGCGGTCGTCCCGGTCCGTATCTATTCCGAAAAAAGTGATGACGGCCCCTTGTATGCCACAACGCTGGTGTACACCCTTCCATCGTGGAGCGAAAACGGGACCTATCCTGTCAGGAGCAGGAATCACCCCTCATGGAATACGACGGTAGCAGGAGCGCTCCTCATAGCAGGATACGAACAGCAGGATGGGAGGGAGAGCCGTGTATTGGTCTGCGAGGGGGCAGATCTGATCGGGGTGCTTCCCTACCAGGAGTTGCCAATGACCCTGGCTGAGTTCGGGAACGAGATGTCACTACCGGAACAGGAAAAAATCGTTATCCTGACCGGGACTACCCCCGAAACGGCTGAAGGGATTATGAGTTTTTATGTGAATGGGGGGGACATGCCGGCACAGAAGGTCTCATCGGACAGTCCGGTTGTCATCCACGAGATCTCAGGATTTTCGGTACGCGAACCGGCCGAAATCAGGCTCCATATTGAAACCAGAGGAACACCAGTGACGAACAGGGTTGCAGTGCTCATGACCAGATCCGGACCCCCTGCTGCGAATATTACCGATGTGGTCTCTGAAGCTCCTTCCACGGTACAGCCGGACACGACCCGAATTCCCGTGACCACGGGACAGGAACCGACCGGCGGGCCAGCAGTGCAGGCAGGGACAGCACGAGGCAGCGACCCGGTCGGGAATTTCCTCTGCTGGCTCCTGAACCTCTTCCTGATGCTGACCGGTCAGCCGTCAGAGGCCTGTCATCAGGAAACAACTCCAGATGTCATCGCACCGGATCCAACGGTTTCTGTTCAGGTGTCCCCTGAACCGTCCCTGCTCCAGATCTCCTCGCACCCGGAGGGGGCGATGGTGTTCCTTGATAACCAGTCCACCGATCTGCTGACCCCCTGCGAGATTGATCTCTCTTCCGGCGAAGTGCGTATGATCCGGATCGAAAAGGAGGGGTACCAGCCATTTCTCCAGCAGGTTACCTGGCCCGCTCAGCTGGAAGCATTCCTTGTCCCGATCTCCCCCCTCCAGGAAGGAGGGAATACCCCGGCGCCAGTGCCTGCCCGGTCACGCCATGGCGGGGTCTTTATTAGTTCATATCCTGACACGGCAGAGATCAGGATCGATGGCGTCGTGGTTGCCTCCCGTTCCCCAGTCCTCGTAACCCCCCTCAAGGAGGGATTTCATACCATTACGGCAGGGATACCTGCCGGGACGAACCGTTATTCAGCGAGACAGACAGTACGGACCTGGATATTTCCGGATGCCATCGTCCCCGTGGAGTTTAATCTGATGGAAACGGTCGTGGCATCTTCACTTTCTATCACCAGCGATTCCCGGACAGGTGCCTCCTTTACCGTGAATGGTTACTTCCCTGTCCAGAGGATCCCAAATCAGATCGAGGTGATCGGATACCCGGCATTTATCACCGTTATCGACGGTCCTTCCTACCTCTCTTTCAGCATCCCGGCATCCAGCAGGGAGAACCGCCAGTTCTCCATTCCCCTGGAAAACCCGCCGGTCTGCAACCTGTCAGTTACGAGCACCCCTGAAGGAGCCGAAGTATTCCTCGATGGCATCCGGACCGGGCTCCTTACTCCCACCATTATTTCCAATGTTTCAACGGGATATCACCGGGTCTCTCTCTCGCTGAAAGGGAAACTCCCTATTACCGAACAGATCTTTATTGCTGAGAGCCAGTGTTCGGGGGGGGGCGTTTCCGTCCGATACCCCCTTGCATGGTACCCTTCGGGAAGCCTCCAGTTGATCAGCACTCCTCCGGGAGCGGCAATCTCCTTCCGGGGCCTGAAAACCGGCGAGGTAACTCCCTGCACATTTGAGGACATTCCCATTGGAGTATGGGATGTGACCCTGACGCTGGACAAGGTAAAGAAAGGGATTGACGCGACCATAGAACCGGGCAAGACAAGGACATACTCCGTGGTGTTTGAGTGATATGAAGGTTGGACCATCTCTCATCATATTCCTATTCCTGCTCGTTTCCCCCGGTCTCTATCCTGTTGCTGCTGAGTCTGCACTGGAGGCCGAGGCATCCCCAGCCCTATGGGGACCGTTTCTCACGGACATGACATCCGATTCGGTCAACGTTACCTGGTGGACCGAAGATGCCTCCTATGGATCGGTCTTTTACCGGCAAGAGAAGGATCAGACGGGTGAAACGTCCCCAAGGATAGTCAACGATGACCGCACTTCTCTCGTCCATCGTATCAGGCTCACCAATCTGACTCCAGACCAGACCTATTCCTATACGGTTTCAGGGAGAGAAGGAGAATATTTCTTCCGGACGTTTCCCGAAGAAGGCACCATCCGGTTCGTGGTCTACGGGGATACCCGTGAACAGTTGCCGGAATGGAACCAGTCAACCCACCATGCCCTTGTTGCCGAACGGATTGATGAAGAACAGGACATCCTTTTCGTGGTTCATACCGGCGACCTGGTGAACGATCCGGACGATACGAGCGAATGGAACCGTGTTTTTGCAGCTGCAGGACCGATGATGAACCATATTCCCTTCTATCCCGTTGCCGGCAACCATGAAGGGGATTCCGGGGTCATCGAGGAGTTCTTTGGTCTTCCTCTCTGGTATGTCATCCGGTGCGGTGATATACGGGTGGTAGTGCTTGACAGCAATCCCTTACCTCCCCAGGAAATCTCGGCACAGGATGAGTTTGCGGACGCAATCCTCAAAGAGAGAGATACCTGGACCTTTGCCGCCATTCACCACCCGCTCTACAGTGCCGATCCAAACCACCCGGGCGGATTCCTGGATGTCAGGAAACGGTGGGAACCGGTCTTCATGGAATGGGGCGTACATGCAGTATTTTCAGCCCATGTCCATGCCTATGAGCATGTCGAGCAGGAAGGAATCCATTATTTCACGGTGGCAACCGGTGGAGCGCCATCATATTCCCTCTCCCAGGAAAAACCGGAAGGATATGTGACCGGGCTTGAGAACACGCTGGGGTATGCAGTCGTCACGGTCGATGGAACTAAGAACAGTGCAGTAATTGAATTTGTCAAGGTTGCGGATGTTGGCGCGAATACCATTCATATCTACCCTCCTGGAACCATACACGAACGGGTTGTTCTCTCCCGGGATACCCTGGCTCCAGAAAGATGGGGGATATCGGGGTTCCCGGTCATTTTTACTTCGCAGTTTGGAGATAGGAAATTTATTCTGTTAAATTAATGAGATTAATACCCTCGATAAAAATCGAAACCATATTAATTTTCGTCAATAAGTTTATTTATTACTAAAATTCTTCTTTAGTTAAGGTGGTTGAAATGACACGATTACTTAGAGCGACGAGACTATTGTGCATTCTGGTTCTTGCAGCAGTGTGCTGCTGTATGCCAGCACTTGCGGCAACGACCCAGGTTCAGATCGTACAGTACGCAAATGACAATGTTACCATCCTGAACCAGAAAACTGTTGATTATACGTGGATGGAGGCAAATTTGCCTGTCTATGGTGATGGTGTTACCCACTATTATCACCAGGGTCCCACTTTTAATGATACAAATTTTACCACTATGTGGGACCCAGATGAGACGGTCAATATCCTCTCACGTGACATGGGCACTCCTGTCGGGACAGATGTCAAAGATCTCTGTGATCTTGTCGGCGGCATGGAGTCCGGCGAGTATGTTGAGATACGGGCATCAGATAACTTCAACAAAAAATTTGATTATGATGATGTCTACGAACCGGAACCGGAACTTGGTAGGATGATTATCGCCTGGTACAATCCTGCTTACGGGGGTTACGTACCATCATACACCTCCGGTATGCGTCTCATCTTCATGGCAAATACCACGAATGCAACTGGTTTATATGTCTATGGAAACTGGGACATGCACGAAACCCTGGCAGAGAATCGCTGGCATTACCAGGATATTTATCCTTCTAGCAGCGGCCTTTCGGTCACTGATGTCGACAGGATTCGTATATACAGCGATGATCCTGTACCCACTGCGCCTGAAGCGGTATTTACTTCCGACATCCAGTCGGGCGATGCCCCCCTGACGGTCCAGTTCACCGACCAGTCGACCGGAACAGCTCCGTTCACATATGTATGGGACTTCGAAGACGACGGCACTGTCGATTCAACCGAGCAGAGCCCGAGCCATATCTATGACACGGCCGGAAGCTACACCGTGAACCTGACGGTTACAAACGAGGCAGGCAGCGATAGCGAGGTGAAGACGGACTACATTACGGTTACTTCACCGCCATCCATCGCTGAGCTCTTCAACGGCACCGTCACCCTCACCGAGGGCGAGACCTTCACCGTCATGGCCTACAACACCGGTGGCGGGACCTACACAGTGAATTACACCACGCCGCTCGGTGCCCTCGAGACCGCATCCAAGGTCGGTTCAGGGTTCACCTATGATGTGACCGACAAGAACTTCGCCGATTCGGGAGCGCTGCTTCTGGACAATATTGGTTCGTATCTCTACCAGAAGACGCCCAGGAAAGCCTGGTATGGCTATGTCAACGACGTATACAAGGATGGATACAACAACCCTGCCGGTGCCCTGAACCTGATAGGTTTGAATGATGGCGACAGAGTCGAATTCTACTTCGTGAATGGCACGGTTGCCGATCCAACCAACTATGCCGGAGTCACGGCAGCTGCCAGCGCCGCAGTGAAGATGACAGTAGATATCCAGCCTGCAGGCCCGGTTGTTGACACCCTCTTTGACGGCACGGTTACACTGACGCCTGACACAACGTTCACCGTCATGGCCTACAACACCGGTGGCGGGACCTACACAGTGAATTACACCACGCCGCTCGGTGCCCTCGAGACCGCATCCAAGGTCGGTTCAGGGTTCACCTATGATGTGACCGACAAGAACTTCGCCGATTCGGGAGCGCTGCTTCTGGACAATATTGGTTCGTATCTCTACCAGAAGACGCCCAGGAAAGCCTGGTATGGCTATGTCAACGACGTATACAAGGATGGATACAACAACCCTGCCGGTGCCCTGAACCTGATAGGTTTGAATGATGGCGACAGAGTCGAATTCTACTTCGTGAATGGCACGGTTGCCGATCCAACCAACTATGCCGGAGTCACGGCAGCAGCCAGCGCCGCAGTGAAGATCACCGCAGACATAGACGGCTCAACACCCACGGAACCGGACTGGACGCTCGCGCTCTCCGGTGCACGTTCCCAGACGGTGACGAAGACCTACTTCGAACAGGGGCTTGCCTGCCCATCGTCAGGTCACATGGTGAGCTATACCGACGGCGAAGGCAGCGTGTGGAGTGGAGTGCCGCTCTGGCTCCTCGTCGCAATGGTTGACGACGACCCCGATTCCGGGCCCGACCACTTCAACTTCAACGACGCCCTTGCAGCCGAAGGCTACTCAATCAAGGTGACCGCCGGGGATGGGTACGAGGTCAACTTCGAGAGTGCGGACATTGCACGGAACAATGACTACATCGTCGCAAACACCCTGGACGGCACGGCTCTGCCTCTGCTCAAGCCGAACAGCACCAAGCTGTGCTTCCCGCTCCAGATGATCGGCCCAGCCGTCTCCTCCGGGCAACTGGTAGGGAACATCACCTCGATCGAACTCGTCGGACTCCCCGAGCCGCCGGCAGGATGGACACTCACGATGGAGGGGGACGTGGTGGATGTCATCACCCAGGAGTACTTTGAGGAGGCACTGGCCTGCCACCACAACACCACCTTTACCGACGGCAGCGGGAATGTATGGAGTGGTGTATCTCTTTGGGAACTTGTGGGGGCTGTGGACGACATCGAGACCACATCCCACTGGACCTTCAATGATACCCGTGCTTCCGCGGGTTACACCATTCGCGTGATCGCCGTTGACGGGTTCAATCGGACCTTTACAAGCGGGGATGTTGCGAGGAGCAGTAACTATATCGTGGCGAACATCAAGAACGGCGAGCCGCTCAGCGGAACAGAAGCTCCGCTCCGGCTGGTGGGCGCCAACGCTACTGGAGGGAAGAGTGTGGGTGCAATCGCTACTATCAGGCTCGAAGGACTCCCCAGTTATCCTGCGGGAGACTGGAGCCTCCAGCTCGACGGTGTAATCAGCGACACGATCCCCCAGTCTGAGTTCGAGTACTGGGCTTCCTGCCACTCCGCGACGTATGATGATGGGGCGGGGAACGTGTATGAGGGCATCCCGCTCTGGCGCCTGATGGGCTGGGTCGATGACTGGATCCCCCATGGATCGAATGGCTTCAATAACGCCCTTGCGAATGCAGGGTACAAAGTGATTCTGACTGCCGGGGACGGATACAGCAAGGAACTCACAAGCCAGCAAATCGGGACAACGGACGGGTTCATCATCGCGAACACGCTGAACGGGCAACCCCTGCCAACTGACGGCTCCAACCCACCGTACCCGCTCAGGCTCGTCGGTGCTGGACTGCCATCCGCAAGCTATAGCGTCGGGAATCTCGTCAGTATTTCGCTGACCGACTTCCAGGAACCCACCGAGATCCCGAATATTACCATCATCAAGTATGCATCCGATGAGGTCACGATCATCAACCAGACCACGGTCGATTATGTCTGGATGGAGGCACACCTCTCGGTCATAGGCGATGGTGTGACGCACTATCAATACCAGGGCCTCACCCTCGACCCGAACGATCTCTGGGACCCCACCGAGACCAAGGGGATGAATCCGCCCAAGATCGATAACGCGATCAAGGGAACAAAAGTGCAGGATCTGTGCAACCTGGTGGGCGGGATGGAGCCGGGCACCGAGGTTACCTTTGTCGCGGTCGACAATTGGGAAACCACGCTGCCATACGACTGCATCTACCCCAATCCGCATGTTTATTCCCATCTTGGTGACACGATAATTGCATGGTACGCTGATGGAGAGTATGTTCCCAATTACAGTGATGGGCCGCGACTCTTCTTTGCCCCTGAAGATCATGTTACCGGGCAATGGAATATGCATGAAGCCCTTCCCGAGGGATACTGGCATTACAACACTCAAGATGGAATCAAATACCCGTCAGTTGCCGGGCTCTCGGCCAAATATATCAAGACCATCAAGATCTACGCTTCGCCGGTGACAGACTGGACGCTCGTCCTTGACGGAGAGGAAATCGGCGGGATGAAAGTGGACATCCCGCGTAGCTACTATGAATCTGCCCTTACCTGCCAGTTTGGCGCCGAGCACGAAGCAGAATACACCGATAGTCAGGGCAGAACCTGGGCGGGAATGCCCCTGTGGTTCCTTGCCGGTTTTGTTGATGACCAGGATCAGCACTCGGAAAATGCCTTCAACGATACCCTCGCAGCAGCCGGGTATGATGTGATAGTGACTGCAGGTGATGGTACCTTCACTACCATTCCAAGCGATCAGATAATCAGAAACAACAACTACCTTGTTGCAAATACCCTGAACGGGACAAGGATTCCCGAGACGGACCCGAGCTGGCCGCTTCGCCTCGTCGGCAAGAACGTCACAGGGGCGATGAGTGTTAAGAAGATCGCATCAATCCGGCTTCTTCCGCTTGATTCCCCCGACGAGAACCCCACTCCTTTACCGCCATACCCTGGGCGCACTCCTTCAACCCCATACCCTGACGAGAACCCCACTCCTTTACCGCCATACCCTGGGCGCACTCCTTCAACCCCATACCCTGACGAGAACCCCACTCCTTTACCGCCATACCCTGGGCGCACTCCTTCAACCCCATACCCTGACGAGAACCCCACTCCTTTACCGCCATACCCTGGGCGCACTCCTTCAACCCCAT
>CAZRAQ010000050.1:0-13894 GCA_964598015.1 uncultured Methanoregula sp.
TCGTATTGAACCGCCCTGGAGAGAAGAACGAGGTGTATACGTTCAATGAGCCAGGTGTTTATTCGGTGATGCTCACGGTGACGGATTCACATGAAAAAGACTATTCAAAGCAGAAAACCGGCTACATCACCGTATTATCTTTCCCATAATGGTATTGCAGGAGATCACCCCCTCTTTTTTTACCCCATTTATTCCAGAAAATATCGACTGATCTCATTTCCTCCCGGCAAACCTGTGATCCACCTGTCTCCAGGCTGATCTGGGACGGCAGGGTAGGCTCTGTTTTGGACCGTTCACCGAAGTTACTCTCGCTCTTTGTTTTCTGGTGCAGGAAGACTGAAAAACCGGGTACCTAGTGGGGAATGTCCCCCCCCCAAGCGATACGCGCCGCCGCATCCAGAAAATCACGGAGACTCAAGACATTGTTTGGAGATGGTGGAACGGGATTGTTGTAAATCTGCCCTGTGGATAATACTGTTGAGTAATCCAATCAAGGTGCGACAAACGCCGCCGCCCCCGAAGGGCGCCCCGGCTGCGGATCAGGGACTACATCACGGCCGGAGGAAAAATCCACGTCAGGTAGATCATGCTTTTTAAAATTGTGGTGAGTGGTGCTCAATCCTACAAATCCAACATTTTTTTCGTTTTTCAGCAAATTCCTTACAATACTGATCTACCCCCAAAAAGACGCTCCGGCGGCGGTTTTTGTGACAGACCTGGTATCCCTGATAACAACCCTGATTTTGGTCTCCCCACATTTCAGCGAGGAACTACAATGGTGAACCGTTGTCGCATGCCTCCAAGTATGACGGCCGGGTCCGTGGCAACGATATCCTGTCGAAGAGCTACCGGGCCGGATACCCAGACCTGGTTATCCCTTCTCCTGATCCTTCAGGCGCCGGATCCGGTCCCGGACCCGGATTGCCTCTTCGAAGTCGAGGTTATCAGCTGCCCTGTGCATCTGCGCTTCGAGCTCGATCACCACATTTGGGATATCCTTCTTCGGGATATGCCGTGTCTCTTTCAGGTCCACCTCCTTGTCGGGCACCGGTTTTCTGACGGTGGTTGGGGTGATGTGGTGGGCCTGGTTGTAGGCGACCTGGAGTGCTCTCCTCCGTTCAGTCTCGCTGACGGCAGCCCTGATCGAATCGGTGATCGAATCGGCATACAGGACCACCCGGGAATGCTGGTTCCGGGCAGCCCTCCCGATGATCTGGATCAGGCTCCGGGCATCCCGGAGGAACCCTTCCTTGTCGGCATCGAGGATCCCGATGAACCCGACCTCGGGGATATCAAGCCCTTCCCGAAGGAGGTTGATCCCGACCAATACGTCGAATCTCCCGAGCCTGAGCTCCCTGATGATCTCCGTCCGCTGGAGGGTGTCGATCTCGGAATGGAGATACCTTGTCTTGATCCCTCTCCCGGCAAGGTATTCCGTCAGCTCCTCGGCAAGCCTCTTGGTGAGGGTGGTCAGGAGGACGCGGTCGCCGCTGGCGATAGTGCTCTGTATCTGTTCCAGAACATGCGCTGTCTGGCCTGCAGTGGTCCTGACCTCGACTTCCGGGTCCACGAGACCGGTCGGGCGGATGATCTGCTCGACGATCTGGCTGGAGTGCGACATCTCGTAAGGGCCCGGTGTGGCCGAGACAAAGATCACCTGCCGCATGTACTGTTCAAATTCCTTGAACATCAGGGGGCGGTTGTCAAAGGCACTCGGGAGCCGGAACCCATAGTCGACCAGCGCCTGCTTCCTGGAGCGGTCACCGCGGTACATGCCATGGAGCTGCGGGATGGTCTGGTGGCTCTCATCGATGAAGAGGAGGAAGTCATCGGGAAAATAGTCGAGGAGACAGTAGGGCTTCTCCCCGGGTTTCCGGAAGTCGAAGTGGCGGGAGTAGTTCTCAATCCCTTTGCAGGTCCCGGTCTCCTCGATCATCTCGATGTCGAACAGGGTCCTCTGGGAGAGGCGGTGGGCTTCCAGCATCCCGAGCTCCGGGAGGCGCTCTTCCAGTTCCTTCTGGATTGACCCCAGCGCCAGTTTCTGGAGTTCCTGCGGGATGACGTAATGCCGGGCGGGAAAGACATAGAAGTACCCCATCTTCTCCCTCACCGCGCCGGTATTCCTGTCGATCTCGGTGATCCGGTCTACCTGGTCACCAAAGAGTTCGATCCTGATGATATTGTTGAAATACTTGGGGATGAGGTCGATGGTATCTCCTTTTACCCGGAACCTGCCTGGGACGAGTTCGATCTCGTTCCTCTCGTAGAGGCTCGCAACCAGGCGCTCGATCACCTGCTTTCGCGGGATGGTATCCCCCACCTTCAGTTCAAACCCCATGTTCCGGTAATGTTCGGGCCGGCCGAGACCATAGATGCAGGAGACCGAGGCCACCACGATCACATCCGGCCGCGAGAGGATCGATGCGGTCGCAGAGAGGCGCATCATCTCGAGCTTCGGGTTGATCTGGGCATCTTTCTCAATATACTGGTCCTTTGCCGGCAGGTAGGACTCCGGCTGGTAATAGTCATAGTAGGAGACGAAGTACTCCACGCGGTTATCGGGGAAGAACTCCCTGAACTCGTTCCAGAGCTGGGCTGCCAGCGTTTTGTTGTGGGCGATGACGAGGGCGGGCCTCCCTGCCTCCCTGATCACGTTCGCCATCGTGAAGGTCTTGCCCGACCCGGTGACCCCGAGGAGTGTCTGGAATCGCTCGGACTCCTCAAGTCCGCCGACAAGCTGCCGGATCGCTTCTGGTTGCGAACCCGCCGGGGCGAAGGGTGCCTTGAGAAAAAATCCTGTCATGGGGCGATCGCCTTCCTGAGGAGATGGTGATACGCGATGGCAAACCGGTGGGCTTCATCCCTTATCTCCTGCAGATACAGGGACCCCTGCTCTTTCTTCGACAGGGGGAGGGGGGTGGTCCTGCCCGGGATATACACCTGCTCTTCTCTCTTGGCGAGGGCGATGACGGGGATGCCTGCCCCGATCTCACGCAGGACCGCGATCGCGGCGGCGAGCTGGGTCCTTCCCCCGTCGACGACGACAAGATCGGGCAGAGGCCCCCCCTCCTGTAACAGGCGACGATATCTCCTCCCGACAATCTCCCCGATTGCCCGTGGGTCGTCTATCCCTTCCACCGTCCTTATTTTAAACCGCCGGTAATTCTTTTTGTCGGGGCTGCCGTTCCGGAACCTGACCATGGAACCAACGACTGAGGAGCCGGAGAGATGGGAGATATCAAAACACTCGATCACCTCGGGGGGCGAATCGAGGCCAAGCGCCTCCTGGAGCTCCAGCACGCGGACCTGCCCGGCAAAATGCACGGTCTCGATATTCTTTGCAACAAGGTCCAAAAGCCGTTTTTTTGCCCCTATCCGGGGGACGGTCACGGTTACCTGCTTTCCTCTTGCCAGGGAAAGGAATTCGCCGACCGGTTCGCCGACTTGTCCTGGGATGATAATTTCGGCAGGGACCGGGTTGTCGGAGTAGTACTGCACGAGAAATTCCTCGAAAAAATCGGGATGGTACGCAAAGGAGAACTCGGTCTTGTTCCCGAGCGTCCCGCGGTACACATTGAAGAGCATGAG
The DNA here is from genome assembly GCA_964598015.1 of uncultured Methanoregula sp. Taxonomy (GTDB): domain Archaea; phylum Halobacteriota; class Methanomicrobia; order Methanomicrobiales; family Methanospirillaceae; genus UBA9949. The sequence continues at coordinate 3,589 of CAZRAQ010000050.1, forward strand.
GTGCACGGTCCCCTGGGAGACGCGATAGTTGATGATATCCTCGTCCCCCTCTTTTTTTCGTGCGATATCCTGCCGTGAAGAGAGGTGTTCCACCGCACGGATCTGGTCGCGGATGCGCATCGCCCCTTCAAAGTCCAATACCCGGGATCGTTCTGCCATCTGATCCCGCAGGTCTTCGATCAGCTCCCTCGTCTTTCCGCGGAGCACGAGCTGGGCGTTTCGGACGAGCCCTGCATACTCCTCCCTGCTGATCGCCTCTTTGCACGGGGCACTGCAGGTCTGGATGTGGTACCGGAGGCATCCCCTCTTCTGGATTTTTTTGCAGGTCCGCAGGTGAAAGGTCCGTTTCACGAGGTCCCTGATGTAATCCCGCTCCGCTGCGGATACGAAGGGACCATAGAAGGTGCCCGATCCTGCCGTGTTCCGGGCGATCCTGATGGCCGGGAACGGTTCATCGGTGAGCTGGATATAGGCATAGGCTTTTGCGTCCTTCAGGTCGATGTTGAACCGTGGCTGGTGCTTTTTGATCAGGGTGTTTTCCAGGATCAGTGCCTCGACCTCGTTGCCGGTGATGATGAAGTCCAGGCTTTCTGCCGCGTCAACGAGCATCCGGGTCTTGGTGTCCAGGTCCTGCCTGAAGTAACTGGCGACCCGTTTCTTCAGGTCCTTGGCTTTTCCGATATAGAGGATCGTGCCCCCGGCGTCCCGGAACAGGTAGCATCCCGGTTCATGGGGGAGGGGGGGACTCTCGATCATACGAACATCTTCCGGAGGAACTGGCCGGTATAACTCCCCGGGTCTGCCGCAATTTCTTCGGGGGTCCCGGTCGCAACAATGTAACCCCCGTTATCTCCCCCATCGGGTCCGAGGTCGATGATATGGTCGGCGGATTTGATCACGTCCAGATTGTGCTCGATCACGACCACGGTGTTTCCCTTCTCCACGAGTTCGTTCAATACCGCGATCAGTTTCTTGACATCATGGAAATGAAGCCCTGTGGTCGGTTCATCGAGCAGGTAGATGGTCCTTCCCGTGGCCTTCTTTGCAAGCTCCCGGGTGAGTTTGATCCGCTGTGCCTCTCCTCCCGAGAGGGTGGTGGAACTCTGCCCGAGCTTGATGTAATCGAGTCCAACTGCAGAGAGCGTCTCGAGCTTGTGCCGGATCGGCGGGATGCTGCCAAAGAGGGCGAGGGCCTCTTCCACGGTCATGTCAAGGACCTCGGCAATGGATTTGCCCTTGTATCGCACCTCGAGCGTCTCGCGGTTGTACCGCTTCCCGCGGCATTCTTCGCACTCGACATACACGTCGGGCAGGAAGTTCATCTCGATCTTGATCAGGCCGTCGCCTTCGCAGGCCTCGCAGCGGCCTCCCTTGAGGTTGAACGAGAAGCGGCCTGGCTTGTAGCCCCTGACCCTGGCCTCTCTTGTCCCGGCGAAAGCCTGCCTGATCTCATCGAAGACCTTGGTGTACGTGGCAGGGTTGCTTCTCGGGGTTTTTCCGATCGGGCTCTGGTCGATCACGATCACCTTGTCGACTTCGGCATCGAACTCGATCGTGTCGTATTTTCCCGGGGTGACCCGTGAATGGTACAGTTTTTTCTGGAGTGCCTGGTACAGGGTGTCGTACACGAGCGTCGATTTGCCGCTCCCCGAGACCCCGGTTATCACCGAAAACACCCCGAGCGGGATCCTGACATCGATGTTTTTCAGGTTGTTCTCCTGGCAGCCGGTAATAGTCAGGTACCTGGCGTTCTTCCTCCGTCCCGGGGGGGTTTCGATCTGGAGGGTGCCGGCGAGGTACTGCCCGGTGAGGGACTGGCGGTTCTTCTCGATCTCTTCGGGGGTTCCTTCAGCGACCACGTACCCGCCATGCATCCCTGCCCCTGGTCCCATGTCCACGACATAATCCGCGCTCCGGATGGTATCCTCGTCGTGCTCCACCACCACGAGCGTGTTTCCGAGGTCCCGCAGCCTCCGGAGCGTGTCGATCAGCTTCTGGTTGTCCTTCTGGTGGAGGCCTATCGATGGTTCATCGAGCACGTACAACACTCCCATCAGGTTTGACCCGATCTGGGTGGCCAGCCGGATCCTCTGCGCCTCCCCGCCAGAGAGGGTCCCTGCATTGCGGGAGAGGGTCAGATAGGAGAGCCCCACCTTCTCAAGAAAATCCAGCCGTGCATTGATCTCCTTCAGGATCTGCTTCGCGATTTCGGCCTCCTTGTCGGTCAGGGTGAGATCCCTGAAGAAGCGGATGCAGCTGCCGACCGGCATATCGGTGATATCGATGATGGACTTATCGTGCACCCTGACGGCAAGGACCTTCTCCTTGAGCCGCTTTCCATGGCATTTCGGGCAGGGGGAGATCCGCATGAACCGTTCGAGTTCCCGCTTCCGGTACTCGGACTGGGTCTGGTGGTAGAGGCGCTGCGCCTGCGGGACAAGTCCCTCCCACGCGCCGGTGTGGGCCCAGTGGGCTTCCCCGTTCTTCATGCTCATGGAGAACTTGATCTTTTCGTCGGAGCCAAACAGGAGGGCGTTGTATTGCTCATCGGTGATCTCGCTGATGGGAGTGAAGATGGAGAACCCGTAATGGCGGGCTACCGCTGTGAGGTACTGGCTCCTGTATCCGTCAAGGAAGTTTCTGTACAGGGCGACCGCCCCATCGGCAATCGAGAGGGTCCTGTCAGGGATGATCAGGTCCGGGTCAAACTCCATCTTTATACCGAGGCCGTTGCACTCCTCGCATGCCCCGAACGGGCTGTTGAACGAGAACATCCTCGGCTGCAGCTCCTCGAAGGTGATGCCGCAGACCGGGCAGGCCATCGTTGCTGAGAAGAGGGTGTCTTTTCCCCCTTCGTCCACCACGATCATCAGTCCGCCGGACTTGGCAAGTGCCATCTCGCAGGCCTCCACCAGCCGGGCACGGTCGGAGGGGTCCAGCCGGTCAATGACGACCTCGATGTCGTGCTTCCTGTACCGCTCGAGCGGCACCTCCTCGTCTGTCCGGTGGATTTCGCCGTTTATCCGGACCCGCATGTACCCTTCGCGGTTCATGTCCCTGATCAGCTGCTGGTAGGTGCCTTTCTTCTGCCGCACGACAGGCGAGAGGATGGTGACATTCCCGGCCATCTCCGCTCCGATCCTGTCGGCGATGCGCTCAGGGGACTGGGATTCGATCCGGATATTGTGGACCGGGCAATGGGCCACCCCGATCCTGGCATAGAGGAGCCTCAGGTAGTCGTAGATCTCGGTGACGGTCCCGACCGTGCTCCTCGGGTTCTTGCTGGTGCTCTTCTGCTCGATCGAGATTGCCGGGGAGAGCCCCTCGATGGCATCCACGTCCGGCTTGCTCATGAGCCCGAGGAACTGCCGTGCGTACGCAGACAGCGATTCGACATAGCGCCGCTGGCCCTCGGCGTATATGGTATCGAACGCGAGCGTGGACTTGCCCGAACCGGAGAGGCCGGTGATGACAATGAACTTGTCCCGCGGCAGCTCGACCGTGATATTCTTCAGGTTATGCTGTCGCGCCCCGCGGATCACGATGTTTTTCATTGTTCCTTTCGGGATCACTTCTCTTTTGTAAGCATATAGAGATCCGCATCACGGTAAACTGCGGCGGCATTTTCACATGGGATGAGAGGGTTACAGGGTGGGAGGCACGCGAGGTCCCGCATTCCTGAAGGTGAAAGTTAAACCTCTGCACTTCACATTATTCTGGGACAATCGGGGATAGGACATTTGTATGCAGAAGGTATACGTGATCGGGCACCGCCAGCCTGATACTGACAGCATCGGGAGTGTGATCGGGTATGCCGACCTCCTCAATTCCCGGGAGCCGGGACGATACATCGCCTCGTATTCCGGTGACCTGAATGCCGAGACGAAGTTTGCCCTCGGCTATTTTGGGGCCGCTGCACCATGCGAAATTTCCAGCGTTGAGCCGAATGTCGGTGACATCCCGTTCTTGTACACCCAGAAGGCACCTGCCGATATGCCCACGATCGATGTCGCGGCAATGATGGACGAGCACGAAGTCAGGAACATCCCGATCACCGACTGTGAAGGGAAGTTGCTCGGACTTGTCAGCGAGCACGGGCTTGCCAGGGCGTACGTGACACCCCGCAGGGAGGCCCCGCTCACTATCGGCCCGATAGCGCTCTCCACCCTTGCCCGGATCCTGGACGCCCGCGTCTGTGCTGCAGGAAAGGAGGAGATCTGCGGGAAGGTGGAGATCGTGATCGATGCCCTCCATGTCGCTCTTTCACGACTGACTTGCGAGGATATCGCGGTGGTGGGCGACAATGAACCCGTGCAGCTCGCCCTGATCTCCTCCGGGATTGCCGCGCTCGTGATCGCCGAAGGGGCCCCGGTGGGGAGCCGGACGCTCGAGGCTGCGACAGTAAAAGGGGTCTCCATCCTGGCAAGCCCGCTCGATGCCTTCTCCGTGGGCAGGATGGTGCACCTCTCCCTCCCGGCACACGCTGTCCTTGCGACCGATGTGCCGGTCCTCAGGCTCGAGGACACGCTCTCTTTTGCAAAGAAAGCAGTCACCGATTCGAAGTACCGAACTGCATGCATCGTGGGTTCGGAAGGGATGCTGCTTGGCACGATCTCACGCAACACGTTTCTTGGCGATATACAGAAACAGGTGATCCTGCTCGACCACAACGAGTACGGGCAGGCAGTGGACGGGATAGAGTCTGCCGAGATCCTCGAGGTGATCGACCACCACCGGCTCGGCGTGATCACGACCTTGAAACCGGTCAGGTTCCAGAACGAGCCGGGCGGGTCCACCTCCACGATCATCACGAAAAAGTTCATCGAGGAGGGTAAGGACCCCGGCCTCCCGGTGGCCGGGATGCTGCTTGCCGGCATTCTCTCCGATACCCTGGTGCTGAAGATGTCGACCACAACTCCTGCAGATGAGAAAGCGGTCACGTACCTGGCCGGCATCACCGGTGTGGACCCCGTCAGGTTTGGCACCGAAATGATACAGAAAGGGATGGATCTCGATCAGACCCCCCTTCCCGAGATTCTCTCCCGTGACACCAAGCGGTATACCCTTTTTGGGAGGGAGGTGGTCATATCGCAGGTGATGATGGCATCGGACGAGTTCCTGGAGAGCCACGAGAGCGAGATCAAAACGGTCCTCGAACGGCTCCGGAAGGAGGAAGCAGCCGATCTCTCTCTCGTCCTGTTCACGAACGTGATCGGGAACCACAGCCACCTGTTTGCAGCCGGCGACCATCTTGTCCTTTCCGCGCTTGGGTACGAACGGCAGCCGGTGGTCCTGCCGGGTGTCATGTCCCGGAAAAAGGATTTCCTCCCGCCGTTCGGGCAGAAGTTGCGGAACCTGTAGGGGGAGAGGCCTTCACCCAGCGGGGAAAAAGGGTTTTTTTAGGGGCAGGATGCTCTTTTTTTACCGCAAAACTATCCCATCCCGATACGATTGAAACACCAATGGTACCTTTTCGTCAGGGGGACAGGTGACCAAAAAGTATCATATGTATTTCATTCCGGAGGGATACAAAACGGAGCGACGCAACCAATCTCATTCCTCGAGCTGTTCGTCATCATCGGCTACAATTTTCAGGTCCCAGTCATCCTCCTCAAAAGCGATCTCTCCTGCGCCTTCGCAGACCGGGCATTCCACTTTTTCCGGGACGCCATTGCAGGCATCGTGTTTTTGGGGCTCATTCTCGTCACCCGCTTCTTCGTCCATGGGGAGATGGAAGTACCGTTTTGTTGCGTGGGACTTGAGTGCCTGGCAGATCCTGAATTGTTCATTCGTGACTTCGCCGGTCCCGTTACAGGTACGGCAGTGGAGTATGATCATGGTTGCTGCGTTACCTGATTCGTGGGAATGCGTATAAAAATTGCGATATGTTGCATTAAGGTGCTGGACCGCCAGGCAATCGGGCAGCAACGGGCAAAAGGCCTGGTCCCGTATTCATTCCTGGATACGCCCAAAACGCCGGGCCAAGACGGACAGAGGAAGAGGTACCTTTCACTGGCCGAAAAAATCCCACTGCCCAAACAAGATAACCTGTCGGGACTGGCATCCACCGGAGTATTCTCACCGTGGCTGAAAGATGAAATAGCATGGAGCGGCCTTTATTTCCTGAAATAACTCGCAATAACCCTCCTCTAGCAATTACTTTATATACTTTCCGGTAAAACCCTGTTTGTATACAAGAAATGAGAGGTTGAAAAAATGAGTCTTATGTCAGAGTTCAGGGAATTCCTGGAAGAGTATAAGGTCGTAGGCCTTGCAATTGCGTTCATTATCGGTGCAGCAGCAACAGTGCTCATCAAGTCACTGGTTGACAACATCATCATGCCGATCATCACGTTCTTTATCCCCGGAGGGGAGTGGCAGACCGCGTCTGTCACTATCGGGTCGATTGTGATCACCTGGGGCAAGTTCCTCGCAGACTTGATCTACTTCGTCATCGTCGCCTTCGTCGTCTTCCTAATCGCCAAGAAGTTGCTGAAGGAAGAGAAGGTCGAGAAGAAATAACCCTATTCTCCTTTATTTTCCCCTCAGTTGTCTGGAACAGGCGCCCAGGGAGCTGTGTCATGCTCTGAACGTGGGCTGATCCGCATCTGATCGTTTATCGGGATGCCCCCGGACCCTCAACGCACTGCGCAGGAGTGTCAGCTGTTCACTGGACGAGAAGCTGGAGAGTGGGATAGTTCCTGGTGACTGGGGGGATGCTCACGGGGCAGTACCCATAACCCCCTGATTTATAAACTTATATCGAATGAGTATTACTATGGACATCCCCATCATTGCAGAGATTATTCGCCTGTTCGCCCTGGCCTTTGGCATTTTCGGCGCCGTTCTGATCATCTATGGCGGAATTCTCGCAATATTTGATCTGATCATGGGGGGATTAACCCGGAAAAATGCCGGGAAAGGTCAGGTCATGAGAAAATTCACCGGGTATATCGTCTTCGGTCTTGAATTTTTCATTGCAGGCGATGTGCTCACCACTCTGCTGAATCCTTCCATTGAGGATCTCACGCTTCTCGGCGCGGTAGTGGTGATCAGGGTCATATTGGGGTATTTCCTGCAAAAAGAGTCAAAAGAATTTGATATTGATTCATGAGGATCGTCATTCTGCAGGTGGAACGCGGAAACGGTCTTTCCTATCCTCAAACCTGATGAGATTTGTTGTGCGTTTGTGCTCCATGAATTTCATCACGTTTGCCGGGGCCCGTCCGGCACGCCCGGTTTTTTAAAAATGCTACAAAAAGGGATCATCCAGGAATGCATCAATGATGCATCTGGATTTTTGTTCAGCGATTCTGACAGCCACCGAAGGATCCATCCTTCAGCCGGCTCCAGTCCCGTACCCGGTCCCCCATCATGGTGGGGTTTTGGTCCTGTTGCGGGTCAGCAGATGCTGAAAATCATGCAGTTAAGTGGGGGCAGTTCCCGCCGGACCCATCCTGGAGGTGGCTCCGGTCGCGGATCCTGTCCCAGGTCATATCACGGGTCTGGTCCTGCTGCTGGTCAGCAGATACTGAAATTCCTGCAGTGAGTTTGGGGCAGTTCCCGCCGGACCCATCCTGGAGGTGGCTCCGGTCGCGGATCCTGTCCCAGGTCATATCACGGGGCTGGTCCTGCTGCAGGTCGGTAGTGGATCCGAGCTGTAACTGGCTCTGGTTCTGGGTCATTACCATCGACATCAGGCATTCCTGGCTGCAGATGCGATTCTGGAGCATCTGACCTTCGCCATTATTCTGCAACTGGGTCGATATCTGTTCCTGGTTGGCGAACTGTTCCTGGTTGGCGAACTGTTCCTGGTTGGTGATCTGCGGCTGGGTTTGTTGCCCGTTTCCCTGACCCTGCGGCCCGGCAGCCATCGCAAAAGCCGGAACGAGAATCAGGATCAGGACAGCAATGATTGCCATCTTTTTTATCATATCTATCGTTTCCTGGATATTCGGGTCTGGAAATATGGAGGTTCCATCTGACCCGTCTCCACCAGACAATCGGCAGGGATAATCAAACCTTTTCTCAAACAGGAAGCTACATGAAAGCAAAAAGCGAGGGAGCATCCCTCCTGTGAGTCTTTTTTTAATACACCCGAGGAGGCTCTGGCATAACCCCATCAGTACGTAAGGACATAGAGTGGAGGGAGCACCCATGCTTCATTATATCAGATATCAGATGTTTAAAAATTCTCATAGCCTCGTCAGTGAGATAATAGTGGTTCGACCTGCCAGGCCATCGGTTTTCAATAATCCGGTCTTCCATCAGGTGTTCCATCTGCCTGGTTACCGATGGGCCGGATATTCCAAGAGCATCCGATATCTGCTGCCGTGTTATCCCGGGAGAGTTATCCAGCAGGTATAGGATGTTTCGGGGGGTTTCGCTCCACAGGTAGTGGATGAGTACCTGCTCGGGAAACGAGAAAGATCCCTGGTTGAGGAAATACCGGATCACTCCCGGCTTGATCAGATACGTAATTCTGCCACTGTCGATGAGTTTTACGAGATGATACCTTAGGGTATTTTCATTAATCCCGGTAGTTCTCACCAGAGTGGGTACATCGATACCAGGATTGCTGGTGATAGCGTGATAGATAAGATTCCGGGTGTCCTGCTCGAGTACATTCTTCCTCGATATCCTCCTGTACCCTCCAAACAGCAGGAGACTGAAGGGATAGAAAGGAATCCGTGATGATGAAGGTGGACTGGCAGGGAGATGATCTGCATCCTCATCTATGAGGAAAGTCCGTGCTCGTTTCGACCTGGGTCGCGAATGGGAAGATTCGTTGATCTCGGTCTCTTTGGATTTCTTTGCAGGGGTGACCTGCGTGGTCTCTGCAGGGCCGCACGGACCGTGTCCCGGTTGCTCCGGCATCCCCTGCTGTCGGTGAGGGGAGGCTGCCTGGGGGGATTGCCCTGATGAGAAAGGATCCATGGGCAATCCGGGACCTGACTTCATCATCCCCACACCACCAGCCGACGCAGCCACCATCCCTAAGGATCCCTCGAAGCCATTCTTGCCAAAGACCTGGCCATGGTCCCCGAGAGGAATGACCTGCTGATTTCCCGGTGCAGCTTCTCTTCCCTGCCCTGACGTAAGGGAAGAACGTGGTGGTTGAAGGGAAATGGACCCTTTCCCTCCTCTGGATTGAAAGATCCCTTCCTGCCTGCTATCGGGATCTGATATCACCCCATTCTTTCCGGAGTCTTCGGGAGGAGACTTCTCCCCCCCATGCTGACCGGTTCCAGGAGCTGGCATGCTACCCGACCCTGCCTGGTACCCGGCATCAAGGGAATTCCCCGAAGAAGAGATAAGCCCGGAATCATCCGATAAATAACCGGAATTGCCCGATCCGGTATCGGTCACACCATTTGAAGAACCATCACTTTCATCCGGGCTCGATCCCTGGTCCGCACCTCTCACCCCTCCATTTGTGCTCTCCGGGCCGCCTGGTCCGGAACTACCGGGATCTCCGGCATATGACCTGGGCTCTCCCTCCAAATCCCCATAGGATCCCGGATCGCCACCGGATGCCGGGGATGGTGCATCATTCTGCACTGGAGTGTCCATTGATTGGCCGCTGGAATAACCAGGGGGATCGGACGATGATGCCACGCCATATCCCCCTCCCGCTGATGCATAGCAGGTGAAAAGACAGAGGAAGAGGGTAACCACTATCCAGCAGACCTGCCGTCTCATTTCAGATATTCTATGGAAAAGAGTCTCATATAAAGAATCTCATTACGGCAGCTACATATGGATATCCTGATCGTCTTGCATCAGAGATCATTTGTCGGCAGGGAAATCGCCTCTCCAATACCGGGTTGGAAGGAATATTACTGAACATACTGGCACGACGGAGTGAATATCTCCCTGATACAGAGCAGACCCGGATCGTCAGGCTCCGCTGATCATCACTGAGAACGGCTTCAATGTTACATCAGTGCCATGTCTGCATCTGGTAGATACTGCATCGGAGGTTCACGGTTCGCCGACAATGTTCTTCTTTGCTATTGGTCATGTACCTGGTAGTGCTCATCACCGTTGCTGTCGTTCACTGGGTCGCCACCCATTGCGGTTTTAAAGCAATATCTTTTATGTGAAATATTTGGAGAAAATGAAAACATGCGAGGGATATTTTAATTTTCGTTCATCAGGTTTTGAATCCTTACCGGTCTTCTGCCCTGTCGTCTGCGAGCGAGTCACCGAGTGTCTTTGTCTGTCGCATCAACAGCGATGAGCACGCTGCGGAGCATGGTGTGAGGAGCGAGCCGGAGCATCAGCGAGGACGAGCGAACATGAC
>CAZRAQ010000051.1:0-13255 GCA_964598015.1 uncultured Methanoregula sp.
TGAGATTGCAAAGATCCAGGCGCTTGCCGACAGGAATGCCGAGAAGTTCGGGATCGACATCAAACTGAAAAAATAATCTTTCTATGATCCGGATACTGGTGCTCCCCCTGTATCCTGTTTTTCTCAGTAAACAGTAAATTCGTTCATTCAGGCTGCCGATAACCTATTCACCGTGAGTATTGCCGGGCTGCTCCTCTCCTCCCGCTGGTGGTAAGATACAGGCAGATGAACCTGACTCTGTGCATTACTCACGTTCGAACTCCAGTGTAGAGTGGAGGGTCCGGAACTCCTCCAACCGTTCCTTGATCGCTCGTTTTATTTCACCGATGCGGGCGACGTCACGCTCACCGTTGTAAATATGTGCATCCGAGATGAAAATGCCCGAGCTGAGGCTCCAGATGTGGATGTCAGGGACCCCGTCAATCCCCGGCACCGACTCCCTCTCCTGGATCACCTCTGTTCAAATCCTTACCCTTCCTTTCTCTTCCAGGTGAACAGGAAGGGAAGGAGGAGAACGATTGCGATGACAATCCAGAACTGCCCAAACCAGGTGAGCATCGTCACCCTTTCTTCGGTGTAAAACCGCAGTTCGGCATTCTTCGTTGCATTCCAGGTCACGAGAACAGAACCGTCCGCTCCTTCTCGTATCTCTGCCCCTGGGCTGATGGACCCGATGAAATGATTCCGGACATCAAACTCCGAAGGAAGTGTTACCTTCACCGAGTAAGGCTCTGGAAAGGATGCCAGGAAATGATTTTCCCGCACCGGCCCGGTATAATGGACGGTATAATTTCCTTTTGGAAAGGTTATGGTAAACCGGTCAGCATAGCTGTAGTTACAGGAAGGAGGAGGGCATTGCCCGGAGAGAGCGATGACGTTCGCCTGAACCGGAATACGTTCCCCGAGAAATCCTGTCTCGGCGAACGAATACCGGTCAGCATCCCTTATCTCCACTGAGCCCTGGTATACAGTCCCATTCGGGAGTATACGGTACTCGGCAGTGAGAGCAAGGGCTGGCCCGGTTATCAGGAGCAGTGCAATGCAGAGAGCAGTGACTGCAAGTCTGCATCGATCTCTGTTGGTGGGTTGCATTGCTGTATCACCGTTTCGGGGTCTTTCAACAGGTGCCCGGTCACCACACACACAATCCGCTCACTCGGATCGATCACTCCTGCGTCAGCAAGTTTACGCACTCCTGCAACGGACGCCGCTGATGCGGGTTCAACCCCGATACCCTCCTTTTGCGCGAGAGCCTTCTGCATCGCGAGGATCTCATCATCAGTGACCCATTCGGCAGTCCCGCCGGTCTGCCGGATTGCGGTGAGTGCTTTCTCCGCGTTTACCGGTGCCCCGATTCGTATCGCGGTGGCCACAGTCTCGGGCTGTTTTTCAGGCAGCACTTCCGGGAACCCCTCGCGTATCGCCCGTACAACAGGGCTTGAGCCCTTCGCCTGGATCGCCGTCATCATGGGGAGGCGGTCGATCAACCCGAGGGTATGAAGTTCGCCAAGCCCCTTGTGCACGGCCGAGATGTTCCCCGCATTTCCCACCGGGAGCACTATCCGGTCCGGGACGCCTTCGAGCTGGTCGATCACTTCAAACCCGATCGTCTTCTGCCCTTCGAGCCTGAAGGGGTTGATCGAGTTTAACAGGTAAAGCCCATGGCTGATACAGAGTTCCTGTACCATCTCAAGGGCTTTGTCAAAGTTACCCCGAATCGAGATCACATTCGCCCCGTGCATAAGAGCCTGTGCCACTTTCCCAAGAGCCACCTTGCCAGCAGGGAGGAGCACAACCGCGGGTATCCCGGCCTTTGCTGCGTACGCCGCAAGGCTTGCCGAGGTATTTCCGGTGCTTGCACACGCCACGGTCGATTTTTTGAGCTGGAGCGCCATGCTCACCCCGACCGTCATCCCCCGGTCCTTGAACGAACCGGTGGGATTCATACCTTCATGCTTCGCATACAGGTGGGGGAGCCCGATCTCCTTTCCGATCCGGTCCAGCTTGTAGAGAGGAGTGCCGCCTTCCCTGAGGGTTACTGGGGGGATGGTGACGGGGAGGAGCTCGCGGTAACGCCACACAGAAATCGGACGGGTATTCCATTCCCCACGCTTTATGGTGATGGAGTCAAGATCGTACTCCACAAAGAGCAGGTGCCCGCAGGAGCGGCAGGTATAGATGATCTCATCAGGAGGATATGACTGGCCGCATTGCACGCAGGTGAGGCGATACATGCTCTATATCTGGGCGGTCATCGCTCATATACACATCCGCTGGAAGAATGGGTCATGACCATTTCCTGTCGGCCCGAGTCCCGGTATACAGGTCAGGTCTCCGGTCCCGGCCGACAGGGAGTGCCTCCCGGAGACGGGAAACGCTCTCTGGATCGATCCCGGCAACAACGAGTTCCTCCTCCTGACCGGCACGGGCAATCACGACACCCGAAGGATCGGCAGCAAGGGATCTGCCACAATACACATCGACGGGATTTCTCCCCGTGGTGTTGACCCCGATCACGTAGAGCTGGTGTTCGAGGGCACGTGTCCTGATAAAAAGCTCCCAGTGATCGCTCCGTTCAGCAGGCCATGCTGCAGGGACCAGCATACAACACACCCCTGCATCAGCATACACCCTGAACAACTCTGAGAAGCGGAGGTCGTAACAGATAGCGATACCAAAAAAAACACCTGAAAGCCTGAAGATTCCCGGTGTATCTCCCGGGCTGTACCATGTATCCTCGTCAGCAGGGGTGAAGAGGTGGCTCTTTGAGTAGGAGGCAATCTCTTCTCCGTATTGGTCGAGAACGATGCAGGTGTTCCGGGGTTTTGGCAGAGAGCGCTCCCGGAATGACCCAAGGATCGCAATCGCATATTCCTTTGCAAGACCACGAAACCGGGTCACGATCATCTCCTCCCGGTCCTGTACGTGCAGGAGAGATCCGGGATTCCAGCCGGTTGGATACTGTTCAGGGAAACAGATCAGCTGGGCCCCCAGCTCAGCTGCCTCCCTTACATATGGCTCCGCTCTTTTCAGGCTCGTTTCCGGGTCCTCCCAGCTGCTCCCGAGCTGAGCCCCGGCAATTTTCAGGGTATTGATCGTAGCACTTCCTCTGTCATGTTTTTTTGGGATTTCAGGCACCTGACAGCACCGGGAACGCAGCAGTCAGGCCGGCAATCACGAACTGGACTGCAACGGCTATCAGGAGTATTCCCATAAGCCGGTTGATGGCACGGAACTCTTTCTGCCCGATATGACTGACGATAAAATCTGACCTGGCCATCATGAAAAAGGTGACAACAATGGCGATCACAATCGATAAGAGGGTGATTGCGACCATGATGGCTGAACCGCCCGCTTCATTCATCAGGACAATGGTCGTGGTAATTGCACCCGGCCCGGCGATCATGGGGATTGCCAGGGGTGTTACCGATATATCCTCGGCATCCATGCTCTCGTACTTCTCGGTAGCGGTGAGCTTGGTCCGTGAGGTCTTTGCATAGACCATCTCCATACCGATCAGGAAGAGGAGAATACCCCCCCCGATCCGAAAAGCCTCTATCGTGATACCAAAAAGCTGGAGAATGATGCCACCTGCCAGAGCGAAGGCCAGTAGAATAATGAGGGCATACCGGCAGGACTCAACTACCACCTTCCGCCTGGCTTCTTTCCCGATGGTGGTGGTAAGGGAGACGAAGGTGAGCGTGGCTCCAAGGGGATTGACAACGATCAGGATGGAAGAGAGTGAGAGAAGGGCAAATGTCGCCAGGTCCCCGGCCATAGGAAAAATTGTACCCTCTGGAGGGAAGAGCGTTTGCCCTGGTCATCTGGTGGGACGGACCGCACCAGCACCATACGGGACCAAACAACTGCAAAGATCGATCAATCCACAGGTCGAAAAGATGAAAATAACAACTGCATTTTCCAGGAGAAAAGGGGAATTATCCCGAGGTCATTCATACAGGACGGATTCGTCGACCCGCTTGTACGAGCAGATTTCCTCTGGCGTGAAATGGATGGCTATCTCCCGCATGGCGCTTTCAGGCGAGTCGGAAGCGTGGATCACGTTCCTGCCGATGTCCATCGCCAGGTCGCCTCGGATTGTGCCCGGGGCTGCTTCAGCCGGATGCGTGGCACCGACAAGTGTTCGTACTACCGGGACTGCTGTTTTCCCCTCCCATACCATGAGAAATACCGGCCCGCTGGTGATATAATGCCGAAGCGACGGGAAAAATGGCTTTTCAAGGTGTTCCCTGTACTGATCCATTACCCGTTTTTCCGGGAGCTTCTCGAGACGGGCGGCAACCAGCTTCAGACCTTTTGCTTCGAGTCTGCTGACAACATCCCCGATGAGTCCGCGTGCCACCCCATCGGGTTTGACCATCACAAAGGTCCGGTCCATACCGAATCACTCCTTTCCGAGCGCCTTTCGCCCGGCTTTTGTCCATGAAACCCTGCGGGGGGTTCTGCCGAGGCGGAAGTTGTTCTGACACTTCGAACTGCAGAAGTAAAAGATGGTGCTGTCTTTTCTGACAAACATCTTTCCGGTCCCGGGTTCGATTGCCTCACCGCAGAAACTGCAGTTTTTCTGTTCAACCATGGTCTCTTTCACCGCCTTGAGAGTTTTTTGGCCTCGCGTTCAGTCTCAAGGAGCATCAGCACATCGCCCTCACGGATGGGTCCCACCGTGTTGCGGGTAATGATGCGCCCCTTGTTCGGGCCATCGAGAATTCGGCATTTCACCTGCATAGCTTCGCCGTGCATCCCGGTAGACCCGATCACTTCAATAACCTCTGCCGGCGTCCCTTCATCTGCCATAATCCGGTCACGCTCTCAGGTCGCTGATCTGTTTGGCGACCTCGTCGATGAGATCTTTCGCCTTTCCTGGTTTGACGATCGCTGCAGCAGTGGAACCGACCTCAAGACCGCTGGCGGTTCCGATATCATTCTGCTTATTGATATACACAAAGGGGATCTTCTTCTCTTCACAGAGCGGGCCAAGGTGCATCACGATCTCTTCAGGCTCAACATCAGCACCGATAAGCACCAGCGTTGCGAGACTTCTCTCGATCGCTTTCGTGGCCTCATTTGCACCTTTCTTGATTTTTCCGGTGTCCCGGGCGATCTCAAGGGCTTCGAGTGCTTTGTTCTGAATCTCTTCAGAAACCTGGAATTTTACGTACGTCTTTGCCATAACTCACCTCATTCAGGAGTAGCGTAGTCTCCCTCATCACTCATCAGTCAGTGACGACGATGTAGCTATATAAAATCAACAGGAATGGCAATAAATGTTTGTGAAAGAACCCGGCCACATGGTTCTTTCATACGGAGATCGTATAAATCTGGACCCCCGATTGGTTATAAAGGAGGGAAAGCCCGGATTCCCCAGCCCTGACGGCATACCTCTCCCGCTCCGTGTCCCCGATGTAAAGGAGCGTGGCATGGTACTTCCTCATCAGGGGCACAGTCTGTTCCGGGTCCTCGTACATAAGCCTGACATCATTCACCCGTTCACCATACCAGCCGTCAGCCCGCCACATGTATTCATGAAACGGCATACCGATTACGGCAGGGATCCCGGTGAACGATGATACCCGGGAGTAATAGGTATAGTCCCCCCCTTCTGCTTCAACGAGACCGTGCTGGCCCTCAAGCGACCTGAGAAAGGATATCGCCTCTGCATCTCCGGGGTGAGCGGCATCGAGCCAGGCGAGCCCGTCAAGCGTGGCTCCGCGGTAGCTGTATTCAAGGGGAATTGCCAGGGGCGCGACGAGGAGCACTGCTACCGCGAAAAGGATTGCCCCCTTTTTCAGGTTCTGGTTGATCTGCAGGTCTGCAACGAAAGGTCCAAGCATCATGGCGAGCATCGCAAAACCGGAGGAAGCCATCAGGATCCAGGCAGGGAGATAGAACTTGAAGACGGTGTTCATCCGATAGTATACCTCGCCCATGTTGTCTTTCAGATAGAAGAACTCACAGAGGATGATAACCGCCAGGCCACAGATTGCAAGAAGTTCTGCCGGGTTTTTCTTCTTTTTGAGCAGGAAATATGCAAACGGCAGGGCAGCAATTCCTGCAGCAGCATAGCCGGCCAGGATGAATGGCACCGGGGTGAGGAGGAGAAGCGGCATCCGGATGATATCCTTTCTGAGGTAGGCAAGGTATATCAGGAGGAACAGGCCGTGGACCAGAAGGAACGCAGTGACCGGGCTGGGGGTGTGCACGATGCCGATCCCCTGTATCCCTGCCGAATTCAACTGCAGGTAGTAGGGGAGATAGAGAAGCAGGGAAATGATTGGGGTGAGGAGTAGAAAACTCCAGGGCCTGGAAAAGACGTCCCCAACCGGATCGAACTCCCTGCCCGCAGCAGCGGATCCCCCCTCTCCCCTGTTCCGGTTCTGATTCCAGATCAGAAGCCCGAACAGCAGAGTGATTGGGGCATAGAGGAGGACATCCCAGGTGTTGATAAGCGGCATCGATCCGAGCGAGAGGGCACAGAGGCCGATAAGGAAAAGGCGATAGCGTGGGGCCAGATCTTTCCAGTTCTTCAGCGCGTACAAAAGGAGGAAGAGGAGGAGCACCTGGTTGAAGATCGAGACGACATGGGCATGGACATCTCCCCATACAAACGAGAAAGCCGGATATTCATTGATGGTATCAGGGATCGTGCGAGTACTGTCCCAAAGGATAGCACCGGGTGATTTTCCAAGGATGGCCTGCCATAGAAACGATGGATTGACCACCAGGAACGTCAGCAGGGGGAGCCAGTGCAGCCGGTCAGAGAGCAGGTGGGCCAGAGCATATATCCCTACCGCAGCGTTGGCCAGGACCGTCGGCAGCGCTAGGTTGAACACAATATTTGAAGGGACGCCTGATATAATTCCAAGTGCGCCAAACATCCAGTACCCAAGATAATAATACACATCAAGTGATCCACCGAGGAACCAGGGATCGGCGGGTGGAACGACCGGGGCCCTCATGATCGACGCAAGAAATGCGTGATCCATGAACTTTTCCGCAAATGAGATGCTCGGGTTGATGAACCGTAATTCGAGCATAAAGAAGAAGAAGACAAAAAAAACAAGCGCCCACTTGCCCTGGCCGGTAAAAGTATCCCGACGGTAACATCCTTTGTAGGCAAACCAGAAGAGGAGGCATGCAAAAGGGATGAAAGCGATCCAAACAGGGATGTGCAGGAGTCCGGAGTACCAGGATACAAGCGTGAAAAGGAGGAGGGAGACGGGAAATGCAGCAGGGAATGCGAACTCCTTCAGCACCGGTTTGAGGGCGGGCCATACGGCCAGCTGGAGCAGGACAAGGAGGATCAGCCAGCCTGCCACCATCAGGAACTGGAGTTCATACCCCGGACTGGTCATCCTCTTTGAGCTCCTTTCTGAATGCGGATTTTATTGCGTCAAGAACCCAGTTACCGAATAGGTAGATGGCGATGACCCCTCCGCCGAGAGTGACCAGGTTCTTGATGAGGTGATCGATCACAGCAATGAGGGTGGCGACTGCGGGTTCAACGCCTGCTGCCGTTAGTATCGCGGCGACTGCAAGCTCATAGGTACCCACCCCTCCAGGGGTGAGTGGGACAGCCTTCACCAGGTTTCCGACCACGATCGCAAGCATGACCACTGCAAACGGGATGCTTACCCCAAACATCATCGCCACCAACAGGCATACGAATACATCGAGGAGCCAGATCACGATAGAGGAGGTGGAGAGGGCTATTATGGACTTTAACGAGAGTGAGACCTGCCTTATCTGGTCGAGCATCGCGAGCAGGATGTTGACGTAGCGGTTCGTTGACACAAACCGGTTGCTGATGGAGAGGAAGAGAAAAAACCCGACACCCAGGACAAGTGCCAGGATGATGAGCCAGAAAAACTCATCAGGAACACTGAACACGAAGAGAAGGGAGACGGCACCAAGAAGGGCTACGGTGACGATATCAAACACCCTTTCGACAACAAGCGAGGAGATTCCCTGTGAGATACCCGTCCCATATTCGTGCTTCAGCATAAATACCCGCACCATGTCACCGAGACGGGCGGGTACGATCAGGTTGGCGGTCTGGGATATGAAGATGCATCCGGTGGAAAAAAGGAAACTGCATTGGATCCCGATTCCGGCCAGGATAACCTTATACCTGAGACCACGGAGGAGCCATGCGAGAAGACAGACTGCAATGGCAAGAGCGAGGTATCCCCACACGATATGTTCAAGGGCTACCATGAGGTCATCCTTGACACGGAAGAGCATGAAAAGGATAATTCCTGCTGCTATCAGGGTAGATAGCAGGGTGGCGCTAATCTTTCGCCACATGGAGCTGCCACCAGAGCCTGAGGATTGCTATTCCCATATCCCAGACATCATGTCTTCTGACTGTCGTCTTCTCCCCCTGCTGCCAGTCTACCGGGAATTCAGAGATCCGGTATCCCTGCCTCTCCGCCCTGACCAGTACTTCGGTGTCCCAGAACCAGTGGGTATCTCGAACGAAAGGGAGGATCGTGAGCACCCGTTCCCGTGAAAATGCCTTGAACCCGCACTGGTGGTCATGGAGCTTGCTCCCAAGCATGGAACGGACAAGGAAGTTATATCCTCTGCTCGCAATCTCACGCCCCCCCGTCCTCGTGATTCTGCTCTCCGGGAGGAGCCGTGAACCCGTGGATATGTCATACCCGTTTCGTATTGCACCAATCAGGGTGGCAACGTGCTTCATGTCGGTCGCGAGATCAACGTCATAGTAACAGACGATCCTCCCCTCAGCAGCCAGGAATGCACGGTTCAGTGCTTTTCCCCGGCCGAGCCGTTCATCGCTGTGGAGGAGGCGGACCCGGGTATCCTTATCCATCCATGATCGGACGAGGTCAGCACTTCCATCCGTACTCCCATCCTCTGCAATGATCAGCTCAAAATCAGGGGAGACCTGCTCGAGAGTGGAGATCGATAAGGGTATAGCCCTTTTCAGCGCTTCCCCGTCATTGTATACGGGAATTATTGCACTTACCTCGACACCTGTCACGGGTTCTCCTCTGAGATAGCTGCAGCGGCATTGTATCCTGCAAAAACCGATCCCTCCATGCTCCTTTCGGGATAGTTGGAGGGCGAGAACATCCCCGCGAAGAAGAGGCCTTTCTCCTTGTATTTCGGGATCAGTTTCCGGTAGCCCGTGGTAAAAACCGGCCCTGCCATGGGTTCAACGGCGAGTCGCTCCCAAAGGATCGAGGAGGAGGGTATGGAGAACCTTTTGCAGAACT
This sequence comes from uncultured Methanoregula sp., assembly GCA_964598015.1. GTDB lineage: Archaea > Halobacteriota > Methanomicrobia > Methanomicrobiales > Methanospirillaceae > UBA9949. The sequence goes on from CAZRAQ010000051.1 coordinate 9,261, forward strand.
CTTCGCGCATCAGGGCACCTGCCTGCACGGGAAGAACCCCTGAGAAATAGGAAGCCAGGTACACGATATGCACCCCATACCAGTCGTAAGGGACAAAATTGGTGTGGGTGATCACTGCCCCGAAGGGGGCGGGATCTTTCATGTTCAGCCAGTAGATACCCTTCATGTACTCCTCCTCCATCCCGAGAGTGAGGCAGGCTGCTCCCTGATAGGGAACCGGTTCAAGTGCAGGCCCTCCAAGAGGAGCAAGCGCCTGGGGGGGGATAGTGGAGAGTATCGTGTCATACCGCTGGCCATTTACCTGCCACCCTCCAGAATTCCGTGATACGAGAGTGACCGGATCACGGAGCCGGATCGTGCAGTCATGTCCGACTTCATGGGTGAGAGCATCCAGAAATACCTGGAAACCGCCCTTCAGGTACCCGAGCTGCTCTCCAGACAGCCCCCTGTCAGACCTGATTGCGATCCTTCCGATCAGCCATGCTGCTGAAACCGTGTCACTCATCGCCCCAAACTTGCTCTTCATGAGCGGCTGGAAAAAAGATTCGTAGTTCCTCTTCCCGACTTCGGACAGGAGGTAATCGCGTGCAGTAATATCGTCAAGCCCGGTGATGTCGGTCCTTTTCGCTCGCATCGTGAGCATGGCGAGCCGCAGTTTGTCCGTGATCGAGAGCAACGGGTATCTGAAAATCTCAAGCGGAGTATTCAGGGGGTAAATGGTATCCTGTGCATAATAGCCTGATGTGCCTTTCCGCCATTCCAGCCGGTCACTGATGTTCAGTTCGGAAAAGAGGGCCAGCAGGTGACGGTCGCCTGAAAAACAATGGTGATAGAACTGTTCAATCCAGTAATCATCAATCCGGTGCGAGGCAAGGCATCCTCCGAGATGGCGTTTTTTCTCAAACAGGTCAACATCGTGCTGTTCTTTGAGTCGTAACGCTGCACAAAGCCCGGCAAGCCCGCCCCCTATGATGCATACCTTCATGGTCGGATTCTGCTCTATAGGTTGGAAAAGCGGGATAAAAAAGGCTCCGCATAACTGTCCACCGATGATAAGGCCTCTATGGTCAATAGGGTATAAGAAAGTTTTTGAACTTCTGAAAGCAACCTTATCAACAGGAATCTTCAGATTTCACGAAGAAAATCGGCTGGCTGGTGTTTTAGGTCCATGAGAATATTTTTCATTGGTTTTGGACAGGCAGGAGGCAAAATTGTCGATATGTTCCTTGAACAGGACAAGAAACTTGGCCGGACCGGTTTCCGGGCAATTGCTGTCAATACTGCCAGGACCGACCTGATGGGTCTGAAACATATCGAGTTAAAAGACCGGATCCTTATCGGGCAGACCGTTGTAAAAGGACATGGTGTCGGTACTGACAATGCTGCAGGTGCCCGTATCACCATGGACGAGGTAGACAGTATCATCAGTGCGGTAGACCGGCGGGGCACTCATGATGTGGACGCGTTCATGATCGTCGCAGGGCTTGGAGGGGGTACCGGGTCCGGAGGAACGCCTGTCCTTGTTCGCCATCTCAAGACGATTTACCATGAACCCGTCTATGTGCTCGGGATCCTTCCCGCACCGGAAGAAGGAAAACTCTATTCCTTCAATGCTGCACGAAGCCTGACCACGCTCATCAAAGAGGCTGACAATACATTCCTGTTCGACAACAGCGCCTGGAAGGATGAGGGAGAGAGCATCAAGGGTGCATTCTCACGCCTGAACGATGAGGTAGTGAGGAGGTTTGGGGTACTCTTCAGGGCAGGAGAGGTAGGAAAGGCCGGCGTTGGAGAGATGGTGGTCGATTCGAGTGAGATTATCAATACGCTCCGCGGGGGTGGCATCAGTACGGTGGGGTATGCCATTGCTGCGGTGACCACGGATCGGTCAAAATCCCCCGTATCCGGGCTTTTCGATAGCATAAAAAGTTCCCTGAAGAAACGCGAGGCAACAGAACAGGTGCTTCTGGGTGAGGATCGGACAGCCAAGGTCATCTCCCTTGTGCGGAGGGCGATGCTGGGCCGCCTGACCCTCCCCTGCGATTTCTCGACGGCTGAGCGTGCACTCGTCCTTGTGGCGGGTCCTCCGGATGAACTCGACCGGAAAGGAATAGAGAAGGCAAAGAGCTGGGTGGAAGAGAATATTGCAGGAGTTGAGGTGAGGGGTGGAGATTACCCGGTCCAGAGCAATTTTGTCGCTGCGGTTGTACTCTTGTCCACCATCGGAAATGCCCCCCGTATCCGCGAGCTGACAGGGCTGGCCCGGGAGACAAAAGAGGATATAGCACGCGCAGAGGAGCGGAAGCCCGTGACTATAGACGAGGATATTGAACCATTGTTTGAGTGAAGAAAAATGAGCAGGCCATTGCAGCTAATCGGGATTTTGATAGTACTCATCAGTATTGTTGGTGTTGTTTCAGCATCGATTTCGGTAGGAAATATTGCGATCACTCCAAGCGGGGACCTGGTGTCGGGCCAGACCCAGTCGTCTGCTTCTTTCAAGATCAATTTCGTCAGCTCCGGAGGGTATACCTTCGATAGTGGGAATTCGGTGCAGATGGAAACCGATCTTGCAGATGCAACATGGACCTACAATACGGTCCTTGATGGGATAGAGAATCCGTCAAAGACAGAAGCCGGTTCAAATATCCGTTTGAGTGGATGGGAACTTTCCTATCCCTCAAGTCGCGAGATTTCCCTGAAGGTGAAGGTAGCAGGGACCGCTCCGGTTGTCACGAATTCAACAGAAAAGATTATTGTAAAGGTGCGGGAAGTGGGCAGCAACAACAATCTCGTCGGCACCGAGGTCGTGAAAAAGAAGCTGGTGCTGAACCCCGCGACATTAGGAGATTCAATCCAGTCTGAGTCTGCCCGGTTGAGCAGTCTCCGTCAGGAGCTTGACCAGCTTGCAGGCAGCGGGATCGACCTGACCACGGCAGAAGCGAAATACGGGCAGGCTTCTGCGTATATCCAGAGTGCTCAGAAAACGTCAGAAATCACCCGAAAGTCGAGCGATCTCTCCTCTGCCAAGAAACTGCTTGACGAAGTTGATGGCATGGTCCTGGTGATGGGAGCCCAGCATGCGATCTCTGCTGCCGAGGGATCGATAGGTCAAACCGAGCAGATCATCACCTACTTCAAGGAGAACAAGAGCATGGGCTCTGACGCCAGGCTCATGCCTATCGTTGCACAATGGGAGATTGCTGCGGATAAGCTATCTGACGCAAAGGACCTTTTCCAAGAAGGTGATTACGAAGAAGCATCGGTAAAAGCCACGGAGGCAGCAACCAAAGGCGATGAAGTGCTGAACAATGCTCTGGCGCTCAAAGAGAAAGTGGACTCAAGTCTCCTTTCGGGAATTTTCGGGGGTGTATCCGGGGCATTTTCGGGTACTCTGCTCACTATTGTCATCATCATCGTGGTTGCGATAATCGCCATTGTAGGTATTGTCCTGGTCAGAAAAAGACGAAAATGGGATGAACTCGGCTGATTCTCCACGCTTCACTCTCTTTTCCATCACGCTTACATGAGAATCCAGGATTGGGAAAGGGTTCTTCTGGCAATTCTGTCCATCAGGAACGACACGTTCTTTTCTCTCTGGCGCTTACTGGAACTACCCCTGACCAGATAATCCTCTTTCCTTTCCCCTCCCCTCCATGCTGCATATCCCTCTGCATACAGAACAGTACCTTATCCTCACTCCGGAATATACTCCCAACTGAAATTGCGATCCCGCATTGGTGGGTCCATTGAGACCTTTTCAACTTCGTCCGGCATAATATCTTTGCATCTGCCTCTTTTTATTCAAAAGGGAGTGTGTATCGAGGTCTTCTGGAACAGCATTAAGCCAGCTTTGATGTGTTCACAGAGTTCCCGCCAGTGGGGTAGTATCCCGGACCATCCCTGTCCCTGTCCCGGTGATGGCTCAGCAGTTGCTGTATCAACCTGCTTCTTTGTGAAACAGGCCGACCAGCCCGCATATGTCTCTAGCCCGT
>CAZRAQ010000052.1:0-11982 GCA_964598015.1 uncultured Methanoregula sp.
CTCTTACTCAGGCTGCTGATTCGGATTCCTGTTCATACCCCCACCATTCTCTCCATATTCATTCTCGATTCCGTGGAACACCAGCAGCAGTAGGACAAGCAGGTAAAAATATACCTCAATCACCCGGTTCAGAGCGATGAAAAGGAGCAGCGCCACCGCCATCCATCCCCAGAGGTCACGAGGGTTCATATTCCTTACTGCAACAAGGAGGAAGAGGAGCACGAGGACCCCCTGGACCACGACGAGGTAATCCCAGGGAACCAGGAGCGAGACCAGATATGACAGGTTCACGGTGGGAACATCGACATAAAGCCAGTGGCCATAGATCCCCTCAAGGAATAGACCGGGTGAAAGGAGGAGGAACGGGAGGATAAGGGTTAGTGCAACCCCCACTGCAACTGCCAGGGAGAGCAGTGTTTTCTCCCAGCCCGCTCGCCGGTATATGTGAATAAGGGAGAAGGGAAAGATTAGCCAGGAAAATTGGTAGGTTGCAAGAGCATATCCAAAGGCAGCTGAACCGGCCAGCCATCGGTTACGCATGAAAAGAACGTAAATAATCGAGAGCACGAGGAAAAGGACGCCCAGATAGATCTCGTGCCGGTACTGCAGGTAAGGAGTCATGATAAATACGGAGAGCAATACAAAACTCCTTTCACACCTCTCCCTTGTGGTATATGCGATGAGCAGCACCGATGCCAGGACGCAGCCGAGATTGATCACCCGCGGATCAAGATTCATCGCAACAGCAGGGAGATAGGAGAGCCACATCCCAGGCAGGTAGGTGAAGACAAGATGGTGCGGGATATCATAATACCCGTACGGGGTTATTCCCGTCAAAAAAGCTTGACACCCTGCAACAATCAGCGGGAGCATATCCGACCGCCCTGAATGCAGGGGGAACGAGAGGATGCTCACAACGTACGTCAATCCATAGGCGACCATGGTGATACAGAGGAGGAGTCCAGGCGACCGGTCCTGGAACAGGACAAAGGCAAGTGCGATTCCGGTTGCGACAACCATGACCATCACTAGGGGAATATTCAACCGGTATCCAAAAGATGCATACCGGAAGCTCTGGACAAAGAGGAGAATACAGGTCATTCCCTCGAAACCAAGGGCAACAGCTGCTGCAATACGGATTGGAGAAACCGATCTGATATAACGGTCCGAGATTATACCAGGCTTTACAAAGATAAGGACAGCAATGAGGAAACATAGCGTATAGGGGAGGAGGACCAGCTGGAAGATCGGCTCGGGAAGATGTTCGGGAAGGGGAAAATACCGATCACTTTTTATGCTTAACAGAAATCCGAGAACTCCGAGCATCAGAACCCGGATGCCGGTATGATGGTTCTCATGCCCGGATACCATTGAATCGATCCTTTTTTGGATCTCCAAAAAGAATTCCCCCCCGTATCATACAATAACAAAGGTATTAACCGTATCGTACATCACTGACGGTGCACGCGGTATGGACTGAACGAATTCGCGCCCCTTCACTGCAGGACGGATGGCCAACAGGCCGGTTCCATGGGATAAAGCCCGATATTCAGTCAGGGCTTCATCCCGTTCGGTGATATTGCCGTTGGTATGTGCTTTTCTAAGGGCATTTCTCACGTACTGAGAAAATTTTTGATCCGTTTTGTGGAACTGACCGAGCATGCTTGTTAATTATACGCACCCTATTGGTCCAATTTATAATGTATAGATAAGAACTTTTAGTCAACATCCCTTCAAAGGCTTCCTCTTCCTTTCTCTAAACTCTTCTTCTCACTAAACTATCTTCACAACAATGAACCGGATTTCTTTTCAAAAATAAGACTGATTATTGTGGTTGTCACTGGATTATCTACGGACAGACTCGTTCTGGATATTACTATGCATGGACCAGCCCTATTGCACTCTCTCTGCTGTCAACAGTCTCAGTGACAGAAACTCAAGTGGGGGTCATTCATGGCTGGAGCTGGTATCCCTATCGCATGAATCGTACAAATCCCCTTTCGCAAGGTTCAGGGCATCTCTTGCGCTCACGGGTAAGGGAGATGACAAAAAGCCTGATCATAAGGCGATCTGCGATGAACCACGTATGACCGGAGAGTTCACACTCTCAGGATTACGATAACTTGTGAAAAAGGAAAAAGATTAAAACCGGGGGCGCCGGTGCTTGGGGAGGCACTCTCTGCAATAGACGGGTCTTCCCTCGGTCGGCTTGAACGGTACTTCGCAATCCTTTCCACAGTCTGAACAGACTACTTTTGTCATTTCCCGGGGCCCGTCATTTCTCGGGGCGCCATAATTTGATTTATACATGGTTTTTACTCAAACAGTTAGGAAACTGTCTTTAATAGTAACCACTATTTCTTTATAAACATATGCATTGTTGCTCCCGTTGGCAGGCAGCGTGCCAGATTCCTCAGTCATCAATGTGCTGAAAAATTGGGGATTATCAACAAAATTATGAAAACCTCATGATTCCCTTCGAGACCTAGGCAAACAGGATGAAAAGCCGGAGGCTTTTTCATATTAAATCATCCGAATAGGATCTTCCCCGTATTGCACCAATCCGTCTGCCCTCATTATTATTGAATGGTGGAAAACGAAAGCTGTTCGGATTGTCTCCAATCTGAGAAGAAGCATTGTTTCATGATAGTCCCCATAGTAATGTTACTCTCATTCACCAAAGTCCCGATACGATGCTCGACCCATCTCCTTAATTTGAGGTACTGGATGCAACGCTCTCCTGACGAGAAAAAAATCTTTTATCTGGCTTTTTCTCTCTTTCTCATCTCCATTCTTATCCTTCCTGTTTACATGGCATGGGAGGCAGAGAATCCCGATATTACCGTCGTGCGTGCACCTGGCGCACCGGAAGGTATCATTTTTATTGCCGACCCGCATCTCAAGCACGAAAACTTCGACACGGTCATGACCGTGATTGACCGCATCAACGGGATGCAGCCTGCCCTAGTCCTTATTGGTGGAGATTTCAGTTCCCCGGGAGAAGAAGATCTCTCACTACAGGCGGCCTGGGGAGAGATTGATGCTCCCGTGTATGCAGTGCTCGGGAATCATGATTACCGGGCAGGAATAAAAGGGTCCGGAGTGACCGGGAGGATGACATGGCTGATGGAATCAGTCCTCCGCTCACGGGGATATTACGAAAGTGCGTTCTATGCTGATGCTGGCTCTTCTCCTGATGCCCTGATTGAAGTTCTTGAAAAGAACGGAGTGAATGTGCTCCGGAATGAATGTGCAGAACTTGACAGCAACGGTCAGAGCCTGATTCTTTGTGGGGTGGATGACATCTGGGCTGGGAAAGCGCATTCACCCGTTATGCCGCCTACGGAATCATATGTAATCTATCTTGTCCACGAACCATTCTACCGGGAGGAATGGAATGCAGACCTCATCCTTGCAGCACATACCCATGGGGGACAGATCAACAATGGGGTTTTTCAATTCCTTGACTATAGCGGCCTGGTTGATATCAGGGGAATTTCCAGGAAAAACGATACAATACTGTATGTAACTCGTGGAATTGGGACATCGAAGACCTGGGATAATTATCGTCTCTTTTGTTCACCCGAGATTGTTCTCATCAATCCCGCCCGGCAGGTGTAAAATGCAGGCTCTCCACGCTCTGGTGCAGGGAAGACGAAAAAAACCGGATACCTTTTGTGGGGGCTGAACCGACCCGGACCCCCCCTGCGACACAAACCGACGCCCCCGAAAGGACCCTCCTTCTGCGGTTTTCGTGGCTGAATAGGTATCCTGGATGTCCTTATCGATTTTTGTCTCCCCACACGAAACAGCGAGGAGGCAATTCGAATACTCCTGCTGAAAACCGGGTCTTCTTTGTGGGGATGTTCACAAGACCCTGCAAGAGAAGCCTGTTTTGGATCATATTCGGGCTGGAGCAGAAAAGCAACAGCAGGAACCAGGGAAAAAATGTTCATTTTTCTGAGGGAATACGCTCATTATCACGGCAATAATCCTGCTTTTTGATGCGGTGCGGTGCCCGATTCGGTATTTCCGCGCGAACCTTTTTCAGCATCTGAACGATGTTAGTAGTGAGTAGTCATGGATAATCCCCTTCAACACAAGCTCACGGAAAAATGCAGAGATATGGGGATACCTCTTGTCGGAATTGCGGATGTCAGACGATGGGAGGAACCCCCGATCCAGCCGGATATGCCCCGGGAGTTCTTCCCCCACTCACTCTTTCCGGCGGCAAAATCCGTTGTCGTGATCGGGCTCCCTGTCCAGCTGCCTGTTCTCGAAACCTCCCCTTCGATCTACTATCGTGAAATGTATAACGTGTTGAATTCGTTACTCGACCAGTATACGTATAGAATTTCTGAATTCCTTAATAACGAAGGATTCGCGTCAGTTTTCGTCCCGAGAGACGGGTACGGGAGTATCGATGTGCTTCTGGAGAGGCCACTTGCGTTCTTCTCCCACCGGCATGCTGCATACTGTGCCGGTCTTGGGACCTTTGGGGTAAATAATATGCTCCTTACTCCTGAATATGGTCCCCGCGTACGGTTTGGTTCGGTCATTACCTCAGCACCTCTTCCCGCCGACCCGGTATGCGAGAATGATCTTTGTATCCGGTGCATGCGCTGTGTCCGGATGTGCCCCTCCTCCGCCCTTTCGGAGCTTGATTATCCGGAAGGCCTTACCGACAAATTCGCTTGCGCAACATGGAGTGCCGCTCTGCACAAGCGATTTATCTCACCATGCGGGATTTGCATCAAGGTATGTCCGGTTGGCAAGGACAGGATCTTTTACGATCGGGAAGATCCAACCATCTACGAACAGACATCCGGTGCGTCCCCTTACCAGCAGATTTGGGACCATGTCAGGCGGTATGGCGGGAAGTGAAGGCATCCAAATCCTAGTAATAAGAGAAACAGCTATTCAAATACCCCCTGCTCAAACGCTCTCTCTCTTTTCATCACACCTATCCAATTGAATTATACATTCCCCGGGGAACATCACTCCGGGTTCAGTGCTGTTTTAAATCTTGGATCCCCGCGTGCCAGAGAGATCGCAGCGAGGGCACTGGCTTCCTTGTCCTTTATTTCCAGCATGATATCCAGATCATGTGGTTTGGAGAGTGCGAGGAATTTCTGGAAATCATCCATATCGATATGCTCCGCATGCCCTCCTGTCCGCTTTGCAGGGTGCTGGGAACTGTAGTCTACCATGGGTGTCCCATCAGAGGCACTCCATGTTTCCACAATTCTCGGAAGGATAAGACTGATGCCTTCTCCATTATTGTTACAGGAGTGATGGAAGACATCGAAAAGAACGGGGATACCTGTCTGTGCGTGAATATCCAGGCAATCTGATGCACTGTACCGCTGATCATCATTTTCCACAACAAGACGCCGCGTGATTGCGGGATCCATCTGTCCATACACCCTGATGAAACGGGCAATACTATCCGGCGCATTTCCATAGAGGCCACCAACGTGAAGTTGAATCTTTGCCGAATCGTCAAGCTGCATCAGGTCGAGCAGTGCGGCGTGATAGCCTAGTTCGGCAATACTCCTCGAAACGATCTTTTCATCCGGGGAATTGAGCACAATGAACTGGTCAGGATGCATCGAGATCCGAATCCCCGATTCGGATATGAATCTCCCTATCTCTGCAAGATCGTCAGCAAAGTGTTTCTGCCAGGACAATGTGCATACAGGATGCGATGCAAACGGGATGATGTCGGAGGAGATTCGAAAGAAGCATATGTCGTGTGCAAGGTTCCACTCCAGTATCTGCAGAAGACAGGAGAGATTGCCTGAGACCGTGCTGAAAAATCGCTCCCCGTGAAAGGAAGCGAGACGGAACTTCCGGTCGCTCCTGCATTGTATGCTCTTGTTGATACAGGGGTACCCAATCCGCATACACAGTGTTCATGCTCTGCAGCCTTAAGGCATTACAGGACGGGGAAATTTCGCACGAAAGCTCCCGGGGAATATCCCTGGCGTCGTTCCGGCAGGGCTTTAATCCTTCCCTGATCACCATTATACCATGCCGGAAGATCACCACGATGATACTGCAGCTGTCTCCGGGGAGTTCTCAATCAACGAACTGATGCTCTTGATGGTCGGGCAGATGAAAGAGACGGCGGGGTTGCTCAGTCCCGCTGAAGCCGGATCATTCTTTACCGAGATGCTCAAAGCCAGGAAGATCTATGTGGCAGGAGCCGGTCGATCCGGTCTCGTGGCAAGGGCCTTTGCAATGCGGCTGATGCATATCGGGTTTGAATCCTATGTGATCGGCGAGACCATAACCCCTGCCCTGTCACCTGGCGATACGCTGGTGGTCTTTTCAGGGTCAGGTGAGACAAACTCGGTGTATGATGTCTTTGAGACCGCAAAGGAACTTGGCGGACTTCTCTGTCTCGTCACGGCAACCCGTGTCTCCCGAATGACGGGTCTTGCTGATTGTGTGGTCGTACTCTGTGGCAATCAGAATTCAGACAGCAGCCTCACCAGCCAGTATGAAGTCCGGCAGATCACCGGGCAGTACCGTTCTGTTACGTCATCCTTCGCACCGTTTGGCACACTCTTTGAAACAGCAGCCCTGATCTTTTCGGATGCCATCATCTCGGCGTTGATCGAAGCCCGTCACTGCAGTTTAGAAGAGGCAAAGCAACGTCTGTCAAATGTGCAGTAAAAGTATTAGTCCACGCAAAGACGATGCACCTGGCATAACTCTGACTCCCTTTTTACGATAAGACCCCTACCCTTGCACTCCTATCCTGGGAATACTACGAAACGGTGTAGCCAGGGGCTGTTCCTGCCTGTATGAATACTCTCATATCATAGCGGTGAGTAATTCCCTCCCATGGAACCGACTCCCCCCCAACGAAATGACGAGGAAGTCAAAGAACTTCTCAGGCAATACCTGGCATGTATGGATATTGAGGTTGTGAAAGAAGTAGAAAAAGATGGGAACTGGGGGATCTGGGCAAAATTCGGCAACTTTCCTGTCCTTATCGATCATAGGAAGGATACCCATTACTGCGTGGTGGCATTCCAGATCACCCTCCAGGATGAGCATGCAATAACCCACCTGAACAATTTTTACGAAAGAAACGATGCCCAGTTCATCTACGAACTGACGCGGTCATTCTCCTCCCCACTGACCGCCTTCTCAAGGATAGTTGAGCGAGGCCAGGTTATCGGGTATACCGTCTCAAAAAACATCTATCCTTACCACCCTGAGTTTTCCATGCGCACCCTGGATATTGCCCTTCAGGCAGTGGTGAGTACCGGAGCGATCGGTGTAGCGTTCCTCAAGTGGATGGCAAAGGTCCTTGATGTCAAGCATGAGCGGGGCATAGAGGTGGTGGATGAGGATCCAACCAAATTATTCGAATAAGACGGCCCGGAGATGAGGCCCTGTCAGAAATTGAAAAAACAAACCGGGTCATCGGCACACTGCCTCTCCGCTGTTCTCTTCGCACAGCATTTCAAGATCCGATTCAAGCACATCACGACGTACGAATCCTAACCCATGAGTGGCCAGCCAGTCAAGAATATCTTCCCGGGTACCGATTCCAAGACACTCCTCATCCCCATCCGGAGATACCCGTATGCATTCAAACAAATCCCCTTTTTTGCGGTATAAAATACGATCGCACATTCGTATCACTCTGAACCTTGCACCCATCCCGCATAAACCTGATGATCAGGGAAACTATTAAAAACGGGGCGGGCAGGTAAGGGAGTATATGATATCCCAGTCATTTCCGGTCCAGCTCGTTTCATGGGAAGAGTCGGCCCGCCTTGCCCGGCTCCTGGCTCACCTCCTGAAAGAAGAGAGCAAAACGCCCCCGGACCTTGTGATTGCTATCGGGAGGGGGGGGTATGTCCCTGCCCGGGTGGTATGTGATGAACTGCTCACCACGCAGCTCACCAGCATCCGGCTTGAGCACTGGGGGCCGGCTGCAAGCCGGAAAGAGTCAGCTCTTGTAAAATATCCGCTGGCATGCTCTGTTGAAGGAATGGATCTTCTCGTAATTGACGATGTTACCGATACTGGCGAGACCCTCTCCACGGCTGTACGCTATCTGCAGCAGCTGCAGCCAGATCATATCCGCACCGGGGTGCTGCATCATAAACTATCTTCCGGGTTTTCACCAGACTATTATGCGGAAGCTGTCAGTGAATGGCATTGGATCATCTATCCCTGGGCACTCCACGAAGATCTGAGCGGGTTCCTCGAACTCGAACTTACCAAGGAACCGGTTCATCTCTCAAATCTCCGGGAGATGCTGCAGACGCGATATACCATGCACATTGCGTTTGAGGATATTCTGAATGCTGCTGAAGACCTGGTCCGGAGGAAAAGGGCGGAAAAGGAAGGGGATTATTACAAGAGCCCCGGTAACGTGTCTTCCTGATGAGGGCACGCAACCGAAGAGAAGGATATCCTATGTCATTGCATAAAGATCCGGTTCTCCCGATGCTCGCTGTTTCAGGAACACCATTTTCTGATGACGGGTGGTTGTTTGAACCAAAGTTTGACGGCATACGATGCCTCGCATCCATGCAGAAACAGAAAGCAATCCTCAGGAACCGGCGTCTCTCAATTATCACTGAAATGTTCCCGGAAATTGCGAAAGCAGTGCTGGATGCAGTGAATGCAGATTGCGTCCTTGATGGCGAGATTGTCATTTTGAAAGACGGGAAGCCTGACGTGTCCGCCATCCAGAGAAGGATGTCTACGGGCTCACCCCTCCTGCACCAGGTTTCCGCACGGACAAACCCTGCCCAGTATGTTGTATTTGACATCATCGAACGGGATGGGGTCCCTTTGATTTCACTTCCATTAGTCGAGCGGAAGGGGATTCTTGCCGGGGTCCTGCGTCAGAACGCTACCGTTCTCCTGACAAATTACATCGAGAAATCGGGCGAAATATTTTTTGAGGCCGCCCTGCAGAACCACTTTGAAGGCGTCATTGCCAAGCGGCTCGATTCACCATATCTCCCTGGTGTCCGCAGCATCGATTGGGTGAAATTCCGAAAATCTTCCGGGTTTGACCTTGTGGTGGGAGGGTATACCCCCGGCAGAGGTGCACGGAATGATACCTTTGGGGCCCTCCTTCTTGGCGCCTATGCCCGGGATGGATCACTTGTCTATGTGGGACGGGCAGGATCAGGGTTTTCCCGGGAGGAGGCAGTGAATATCCGGACCATGCTGAAAGGAACAGCCACCCCGGCATTTTCTCATCCTCCCAAGGTTGCCGAAGCACACTGGACCCTCCCCGATCTCGTTATCGAGGTGAAAGCGCTCGAAAAGACACGGAACAACATCCTCCGGTTTCCTGTTTTTCTCCGCCTGCGCAGTGATAAAAACGCCAGGGAATGCTCCATTGACCAGGCAGGAATCCTGGAGGAGAAGAGGACTGGATAGGCCAACGGTAAGAGGACACAAGTGAAAGGGAACAGCAGGAGAGAGCGGGAGGGATTACCCCCCTGACGATTCACTTCATGGTAGTGTCGCCTGCGCCATTGATTATATAAAGAAATGGCACGATGCTATTGCAGGATTATGCTCGATCTATCAGAAAGAGAAGACGCGATAAGGAAATTTCTTGCCCGCCCTGAAATAGGGAGGCGGAGAATTTCCCCTGCTGCATATACCCTTTATGATACAGCCCTCACCCACCGATCCTATGCGAGGGAGAGAGAGGGCGACCTCAAAAAAATTGCCGACAACGAGCGGCTCGAATTCCTCGGTGACAGGGTTCTCAACCTGGTTATCGCCGAACTCCTCTTTTCATGGTATGATGAACCTGAAGGTGGTCTTGCCGCCCGGATGGAGTGGATGAAGAATCGGAACCTTGCATCAGTTATTTCCATGGCAGTTCCCGTTTTTCCCAGCCTCATCCTGGTCGGAAAAAATCAGGGGACGACCCCACGGATAATAGCGGGATCATTCGAGGCATTTGTCGGGGCATTGCATCTGGATGCAGGTCTTCCGACGGTAAAAAAGATGATTGTAGTTTTTTTTTCAGATGATATCAGGAAATTTTCCACAGATACAAATTACAAGAAGAAACTGCAGGAATCCCTGCAGAAAGAAAATCATCCTCTTCCTGTCTATGAACTTGAATTCCGTGAGGGCAAACCTCATTCCCCGCATTTCTCCTACCTGGTGAAATCAGGGGATACCTGCCTGGGAAAGGGAACCGGGAGATGCAAATCAGAGGCTACCCAGCACGCCGCCCGCGACGCCCTGGAACACAGGTCCTGGTGAACCGATCCCCTTCAACTGAGGGAGTCTGGAGAGAGATTCCTCTTACGGCATCTCAGTCTGTTTTGCCGGACAGAAGTTGCAGATAGAGTGGAGCACCTCTTTTTCCTTGTCCCGCACGGGACAGTAGAACTCTCCTGCCCGTTCTTCTACCCTGAACCCCCCGGGAAAAGGCATGCCGACAGGATGACCCGGCTGATCAAGGACAAACATCTGGAATGCGGCCATCAGGTAGTAAAAGAGTCCTTGGTAGGGGGTGTTGAACTCGGGTATGTACTCTGATCGCAGCTCACTGCAGAAACAGGCATCAGGGACCATATGAAGATATTCTGAAAAGACTGCAGGGTCAGAGAGCGGTTCCTGCAGGGTATGATACGATCCGCTGCGAACCATTTGCAATAAACGGTGATGGGTTCCGAACAGATGTTCGATGAAAAAGGGGCGTACAGCCTCACGATAGGGAGAAGGAAGGCGTTCGATCTCGTGATGAAGCCTTCCGCAGATAACCTGCAGGTCAAAGACCGAGTACTTTTCCACCTCACCGGCAATGTTCCTGGCAATTTCACCTTTCGTCGCTGATGCACCGATTCGGATACAGATGCCCCGTATTGCAGCTGAATCATCTCTCGGGGAGCAATCGTGGTGTTGGCCCGGAACAGTAGGGAGCAATGCCATATTCTCTCCAATGAAACCCACATGAGACTCAATCATGATATCCCCCAAATGAAATTCGCGAATACGGTTTTCATGCCAAAATGGCTCCGGCATTTTCATCCTTTATACTCGAGCGCACAGCGGTCGTGGGAGTTCCACTGAAAAAGCACCAGGCATTCTCATTTTTAGGGGGATGTCGCAATTGGAATCATATATTTTTTTCCCTTTTCCCCGTCAAAAATCTTCCCTTCAGGCACCCCTCACTCCTAGTATGGCACATGAGTTGAGAACTGAAAGGGTATCAATACTCGCTCAGGCATGCATGAAAAATGTATATTATTCAAAAAGGAGCGTCATGTTTCTGTTCCACTCTTCTTGACAAGGAAATAGGATGCAGCAAGTGCTATAATCACAACTCCAAGTGCAATCATCCCTGCACTGTTCAGCAATTCAACACCCTCGACAAATGGATCGAGGAGGATGATTTTACGTGCAACAGCAATGATAGCGACAAGGATGATAATCTCCACGTGGATCTCGTTTTTTACCAGATATGATTTCATGGTTTCCAGCAATTCAATACCAATCAGGATCAGGAGAAAATATCCAAATATCTCCAATATCTCATGATTTACGAGACGATATGAAAGATCCGCCATTGTTGATGAGAGCAGAATTATGATGAGCTCAATTACCCCCAAAAAAATGACTGCCGCAAGCATGAACATAAGGACGTAATACACACCCCTCTCAAACTTGTTCAAAAGTTCCAGCATAGGATTCTTCTCTACGTGTCTATTTGGTAGTATGGGATTTATCGATACCGCTGGCAGGCATGCTGCGGATGTGTATATGAAGAATTAAATAATTGCATGCAATTCCCTCTTATCATGAGTAAGTGCGATCTTCCTATATTGTGTCTCTTCCTGACCGTTTTGCTGATCGGTCCGGGTGCCTGTCAGTCTGATAGCGGGAATGATACCGGGTATTTCTCTATTTCGTCTGTTCCCGGTGAGGCTCAGGTCATCATGGATGGTATCTACCGTGGCAATACCCCCT
>CAZRAQ010000053.1:0-11979 GCA_964598015.1 uncultured Methanoregula sp.
CTGCCCCGACAGGGAAATCGCCGATGTAGGAACTTGCGTCCGTGGGGATGACCATGCTGTCATCGTTCCGGGCAATCTTCAGGATTGCTTTTTTGCCCGCTTCCTGCCCGGTGTTATTCACCACGAGTGTCAGGTATCCTTCCGTTCCTGCATTCAGGTGCTCGGTGGCAGCGGAACGGATCGAGAACTGCAGCACCGGCTTGACTTTGACCGGGAGCGTCAGGGTCTCCTCCTTTTCCTGGTAGAGATACTGGATACTGTCGGTCCCGATCTGTTCGGCCACCCACAAGTAGGTATATTTGAGGTCCAGGGGGAGGTCGTACGTGCCAACGGTTGCATTCTTCGGGATCTTCACGTTGAACTTCACGAGCGTGCTGCTTCCTCCCTTCAGGTCCCCTATCATCTGGGGGTCATTCTTGACGATGAGCGGGGAATTTCCGGGACCAAGGGTTATGGTTATCAACTTCGCGGTGTTCGGTTGATCATCCCTGGTGATAATTCCGGATCCAATGAATTTCAGTTCATTGAGCCCCTCGTTCTGGAGCTGGACCACGATGACCGCATCATCGCCGGGGCTGAATTCGTTGGTCCCCGATACTGCGGCGGTCAGTTCCGGCGAACCGGTCATATATCTTTCACCAGCATTTACCGGGGAGACAAGAGCACCTGCAAGGACCAGGGAGATGAGCATCCCAAAACCCAGGAGGTGCAACCATGATCCTGACTTCATGGTGCCGGAAACGTGCATGCGGGATTGACAACCCGGTATTTCCTCTTTTCTGAACATAAGAGCCTCAATTGTGGTAGTAATTATGTTACTACAGTTGCTTCAGAAATGTCACTGTTGAACCATAAAAAGGTTGCTGAATAAGTAGTAAATATTTTAACAACTAATAGTTCTCAATTCATTCATCTCCATGAGTGATACGCGAGTTCCATGACACACCACGCCACCAAGCAATTGAATACCGGCTGCGTAACTCCTGGTATGGATACTATACCCCCGGCACTTATCTCGTCCCTCAACACGCTCGGACTGACCAATGACGAGGCGCGGGTGTACGCGATGCTTGTCCTGCTCGATCATGCCGAGGCAAAAGAGATCATCGCGCAACTCTCTCTTTCAAAGCCGAGCGTGTACAAGGCGCTCGAGAATCTCGATGCACGGGGACTTGCGGTCAAGCAGCGATCAAAACCCGTGATGTATCGGGCGATATCCCCGGAAATGGCGCTTTCCATCCTCATGCGGGAGATGGAGAACGCAAATGAACAGGCCAAGGTGGGGTTAAAAAAACTTGAACAGGAGAAAGTGCAGACCGACAGGTCAGATGCACTCTGGACAATCTATGGTGATATGAATATTGAATACAAGATGAAAGAACTGTTCAAAAACGCGAAAACCAATATCTCCTGTGTCGTTGGGGACCGGTATATCCAGTTTTTGGAAAATGTGACCGGCCGGGACATTCCCCTGCACCTTATTCTGTTGTCTTCCTATCCGGGTCTTCTGGAAAAACTGCGGAGAAAATTCCCGGGCAAAGATGTCGAGATCCATGTAATTCCCAAAGAAAGACTGGTCTCCCCGCCTCCGGGCATCACCCTGCCTGAAGTTGGCGAAGCATGGAACTACCTGAAATTCGAGAATGTCCTGGAAGTGAACATCGATGACGAAGAACTCCTCCTGAGTCCTGCGTTTTTCAGCAACAGTGCCTCGGTCCTCAACACGCGGAACAAGGGCGCCATCATCCAGATGAAGCTGATCAACCAGCTCTTCTGGAACCGGTTGATCAAGGGGGAGGGAAGATAACTCCCGGTCATTGAAGAGGAAGGGAGGATTTTTTTCTCTCCCTTTTTCCACAGCGTCGAGAAGAGATCACCATGCCATGCTTTTTCACATGACAGAGCTGCAGAGAACACCGGTGCCGGCAGAGGGCCGCTCAACACCGGGCCGATGGGATGTCACCACGCTGTTCCTGATCGGATTTTTTGCCATTTTTTCAACCACCATCTCAAAAAACCCGGTACTGCCGCTCTTCTCGCAGGCGCTCGGGGCCAGTGATGCCGTTATCGGGATGATCGCTGCAATCTCCCCGCTTGCAGGGATCCTGTTCTCGTTTCCGGTGGGGGTGCTCTCTGATCACCTTGGCAGGAGACGGCTTCTTATCGCCTCAGGGCTGGTGTTTCTCGTTGCCCCGCTCCTCTACCTTTTCATCACCGATCCCTTCTGGCTGATCCCGGTCCGATTCTTTCACGGCACGGCAACCGCAATTCTCGGACCGGTTATTGCAGCAATCATCGCAGAGCGGTTTTCCGAAAAGAAGGGGGAGATGCTGGGGCAGTACTCCTCCGCCACCCTGATCGGACGGACCCTTGCACCGCTTGCCGGCGGGGCCATCATCTCATTTTTTATCCTGTACCCCGGGCTGATTCCTTACAAGATGGTGTACGTCGCTGCAGCCATCGCTGCAGTGCCGGTGGTCCTTCTCATCCTCGCATACAGGGAAGTCTCTCCCGGGCGCCTCGCAATCCCGCCGTTCTCCCTCTTTTACCAGAGCTTTGTCACCTTCTTTTCACACCGCAGGCTGCGGGCAACGGCACTGGTGGATATGGCGACGTACTTTGCCTTTGGGGCGTTTGAGACATTCCTTCCTCTTCTGCTCGTCTCACGGGGAATGGATGCCTACCAGACAGGGGTCCTGTTCGCGGTCCAGGTGGTAGTCATTGCGGCGACGAAACCCATCTTTGGCAGGATGGCGGACCGGGCTGACAAACGAGTCCAGATTGTTGCGGGGCTCCTCCTGTTGGGGTGTTCGGTGGCCGCTCTCCCCTTTTCAGCATCGTTTGCCATGCTCCTCCTTGCAAGCTCCCTGTGTGGGCTCGGGATATCGCTCTCCACCGTTGCCACCAATGCATATGTCGCAGATATGGCACGGGAAGGGGAGATGGGTGCCTCGATGGGGGCACTCTCCTCCGTCATGGACATCGGGCATTCGGCAGGCCCTCTTGTCACCGGGGTCATCATTGGCATGAGCGGCTTTGTCCCAGGATTTTTTACCAGTTTTCTTATCGCTGCAGTCGTATGCGTCGTCTTTGCCATCTCGGTCCGGGATCCGAGATCATAACGCGGAATTCCCGGACATCTTTTCCCTTAAAAACCCAATCCCTGATTGCAGTTCGCCCGGGAACCATGGCAACCAGGGTCAAAGCTTTTACAATATGCAGGGTATACGGTAACCCATGGGTATCCTTGCAACCCTCTATGCTGAATTCAGACGACTCGAAGAGGAACTGCAGCACCCCGGGGGAGCAAAGGGGTGGGATGAAAGGACCCACCACTATTACACCTACCTGAGAACACTCTTTCACAACAGAAAATAGGTCCTTTTTCCTGGAGACAGATGCCCTTACCTGTGCAGGCTTGTCCCCTTGTATCCACCCATTCACAAATGCAGGAACCAGAAGGCGGGCTATACCGGTCCCTTTTCCGCATCTTCGGTCCCTTCAGGGGGAGGCGGCGGTTGAGCGGCATGAAACAGGACCGCAAACGACCTGACGGATTCAGGAGCCCCGATGACAATCACTTCATCACCCTCTGAAAACCAGGCATCGCCCGAAGGGTTCTCGAGTATCTCATCCCCCCGTTTTATGGCGAGCACGGAGACCGAGTACGTTGTACGCACCTGCATCCCGCCAAGCGTCTTTCCCGTCACCGCCGATCCAGGTTCCACGAGGAGCGTATCGATCCGGACATGGGGCAGCTTCCTCTTCAGGTCCGCGAAACCCGCCGTGCTGTCTGCCGGGCTTCTGAGCATCTGGTAGGTGTCAGAGCGTACATCCCGGACCAGTCGATCGATGACGACCTCGGGGATGAGGAACTTTTGCATCACCCGGGTGAAGATCTCGACCGAGGTCTCGAACTCCTCCGGAATGACCTCATCGGCCCCCAGGTCGAGCAGCCTTTTTACCTCGACAAGGAACCTCGTCCGGACGATTATCGAGAGATCCGGATTCATCTTGCGGGCGAGGGTGGTGATGGTCCGGGTTGAGACGGGATCATTGATCACGATCACCAGTATCCTGGCCTGTTCGATAGCCGCGTGCGAGAGTATCGGTGCGTTTGTCGCATCTCCAAAGAATATGTTCTCCCCCGCCTTCTGCTCCTTCTCCACGGTCGCAGGGTTCAGGTCGATGATGACATAGGGAACTCCACCGGCTTTCGCCGCTCGTGCAAGGTTCCTGCCATTGAGGCCGTACCCGACGATTACCAGGTGATCGTTGAGAGGGGGAAGGCTCTTTCCTGTATCCACGACACACCCGGCCTTCAGGCGTCTATTGAGGGGGAGGCGGCAGAAGAGATCTGCCGTTTTCGGCCCCATGCCGATGGCAAGTGGGGTGAGCGACATGGTCAGCACCGTCACCGCGAGGAATATCTGCTCTCCCGGTTCCGAGATAAGCCCCAGTTCCCTGCCGGGAATCGAGAGGACAAAGGCAAATTCACCAATATTGGAGAGGGCAAGCCCCGACAGCACGGAGGTCCGGAGCGATTGCCCTATCGCAAGGATTGACCCGCCTGCCACGATCGATTTCATCAGGATTACCCCGATCACCAGCCCGATGATCAGCACTGGACTTTGTACCAGGAAACCGACATTGAGGAGCATCCCGATCGAGATGAAGAAGAAACTGGTGAAGATATCCCGGAACGGGATGATGCTGGCAAACGCCTGGTGGAAATAATCGGATTCCGAGAGGGTGAGTCCGGCAAGAAATGCCCCGATTGCGAGAGAGAGGCCGATGCTTGCGGTGATATAGGTGATCACAAAGCAGATCAGGAGGATGGCCAGCAGGAACAGCTCGGGACTCCTGATGCCGGTGATACGGTTCATGAACCGGGGGATGACGAAAATTGATATGGCAAACACCGCTGCAAAGAGGATAGCCACGGTAATCCCGAGGGTGACGATTGCCCCCCCGATATCGGTCGTCTCACCCGCAAGGATGGGCAGCGCGATCAGCATCGGGACCGTGCTGATGTCCTGGAAGATGGATACCCCGAGGGTGACACGGGCCTGGGGGCTCTCGATCTCGGCCCGTTCCTGGTACAGCTTCAGGGTGATTGCCGTGCTGCTGTGGCAGACAAGGAACCCGTAAAACAGCCCTTCCGTGAGGGGGAGTGAGAAGAGATGGGAGATCGCCAACGTCACCGCGATGGTGAAGAGCACCTGCAGGCTCCCCCCGATAAGAACGATCTTCCTCATCTCGTAGAGGGTCCGGAACGAGAACTGCATGCCGATGGTAAAAAGCAGGAATATGATCCCTATCTCTGCCAGCACATCGATGATGTTGGTATCACTGATCAGCCCCAGTCCGTAGGGTCCGATGAGGATGCCAGTGAAGATGAACCCAACGATACCTGGGATCCTGACCTTGTTCCCGATTGCGATGATGATTATGGCGAACGCAAAAATGATGATGATGTCATAGAGATATCCCGTAATCATCTCTATTCCTCCTCATGGCGACATTATAACAAATATATCAGGTGAATGAGGGATTAAAAACCATTGAGGGAGTATTACGGGGATGAACTCTTATCTCTTTTGGAAAGTGACTCGGTATCATCTTTGCCAGAACCGGATTTTTTCCTGGATTTGCGATGAAGCCTTCCCACCAACTCACGCTCTTTTTTCAGCATCTCCTCATAAATCAGGTATATAGTGACCATTGTCGTCATGAGGGACTGAATCGGTTCTGGTGTTCCTGAAGCAATACATTTGTTATCATCGTTGTATTGAAGATGGTATCCGGCAGGTGTCCGAGCAGCTGGCAACCCCCTCCTTTGCATGGTTCTCCTGGGGATAGTGGTACACTACAAAGACGCCCTTTCATTCAGGAACGTAAAACGGAATTTTAGAGGAGAATTTGTGTATTGACAAAAAAGGAGGGATTTCCATCTTTTCGTTCAAATCAAATGCCCCAGCCCGGTGATCAAAAGGAGACCTTTTTCAGGCCCTGTATTCCCTGCGTCATGAATTCGGATGAAATGATGCAAGCCAGAAGATATCAATAGGTTTATAGTGCTCCTTTTCATAGATTCCTGTGGCTGGGATTCTTTCGATGAAAAGAGTAGTGATCGAAGTCCCCAAGGACAAAACGGAAAAAATCCGCGCTACATTCAGTGATACCATTTATTCCATCCATGAAGGAGATCAGTCAACCAGATTCATTCTCTATATTCCCGATGAGATGCTCGATGAACTGATCCACCAGACCAATGGTTCAGTCAAAGATTCATATCCGTCCCGGCCGATCTGGACCGGAATTATCCCTGATTATGAGAGCCTGGCAAAAGATGACGAACGGAGTATCCTCATCGAAGTCTCCACCCCTGATTTTGTCATCTCCCCTTTCGTGGAAAAACTCAAGGAAAAATTGGGATACACCGGGAAGAAGAAGGAGAATAAAACCCCCATCGAGAAGATAATCGCATCAACCGAATCGAATACGGAATTCGATCAGAAAAAATTCATCCTCGCGGCCATTGCCGGAATCGTGGCCATGATTGGCTTATTCCAGAATAATATCGGCATTATTATCGGTGCGATGCTGATATCTCCTTTGCTTGGTCCGATTTATGCACTGGCGGTCTATACCGCCATCGGCGATGTAAAAACAACCCTGCGGTGCATCGAGATACTAGGACTGATGGTCCTCATGCTGGTCGCTATCGGTGCATTAGCCTCATTCGCCCTCTCGTTTGTTATCGACCTTACCCTCACCCCGGAGATTATGTCACGAACGGACCCCAATGCAGTATTCATCCTGATGGCAGTTCTCCTGGGTTTTGCCACAATGATAGCCCTGTCAAAGGGAATTCCCGAAGGGATAGCCGGAGTGGCGATTGCAGCAGCACTCCTTCCTCCTGCTGTGGTGACCGGGATATCTGCAGTTCTTTTCCCGGAGGGGGCTCTGAAGGCATTTGTCCTTACGCTCCAGAACGTTGTAGGTCTCATCGCAGGGAGCATCATCGGGGTCATGTTCCTCCACATCGGCCCTAGGGATCTCTTTGCGCAGGTCCAGTCACGGCAGGTTATTACCCGGATGATATGGTTCCTTGCGATTCTCATCGGATTCCTGGTAATTATCTCGTTTCTTCTGTAATTTTTTGTCCCGACAACCAGGAGGGTGTAATGCTCAAACTCCATTATTCGGGAAAAAGATGAATGAAGCAGATTCAGGACTTACTCCAGGTCCGTTTTGTTTGTCCATCAAAACAACCAGACCTTTTTCAGCGGGGATACCTCCATTGTATGTTCCCGGTACTCATCATACCAGACCGCACTGGAATTGGTTTTCATGACCATGAATTTCCCGATAAGGGCTTTCTCCGCGGCCTGGTGGTATCTCATGAAGACATACCCGGCATTCTTACCAACCACTTCTATCTTCCCTGTCGCATGTGACATCACGAACCGTGCCCTCTTCGCAAGTCCGGAGCATGCCTGCCAAGCCTGCTGGATGACCTCATACGACTGTTCTACCGGAATCTGGAATAAGCGGTTGCCAAATGAGGGGCGGCACTGGAAAATATAGTACGGAGTCACACCGGAAAATGAGAGTTTGCGAAAGAGGCTGGTGAGCGTATCCGGTGAACAGTTCACCTCGTTGAGAAGAGGGGTCTGGTTTACCACGATCACACCAGCGTTGTGGAGTTGTTCGAGTGCCTGCATTGAATACGTCGTCAACTCTGTTGGATGGTTGAAGTGAGCCATCAGGTAAATTCTCTTTTCAACGCTGCTGTATCGTGACAACACCTCAAGGAGAGTGGGATCGTTCAGAATGCGGAAGGGATTGTATGCGGGGATCTTGCTCCCGATCCGGATGATATTCACATGGGGAATCTCGCTCAATTCCCTGAGTATCGTTTCAAGGCATGACGTTTCCAGTGTGAGAGGGTCCCCTCCCGTGAGCAGGACGTTGGTGATTTGCGGATGTGTTCGGATATACTCGAGACCAGCTGATACCTCTTTCACTGCTTCCTGCTCTTTATCGACAAAAAGTCGTTTCCTGAAACAGAACCTGCATATGCCCCCGCAAACATCCGTAAGCAAGAGAAGTCCCGTCTGCTGGTATTTATGCTGCAGACCCGGCAGCCGGGTATACTCTTTTTCTGAAGATGGATCAGGGGAGCCGCCGCCTTTCAGTTCCCTGGGATCAGGAATGATGATTCTCCTGAGAGGGTCACGATCATTTTTCCAGTCAATGAGGGAAAGGTAATAGTCATTTGCCCGGAACGGGAAGGTATCGCAGACTTTTTCCATGGTCACCCGTTCTTTTTTCGTCAGGCCGACAAGGTTGTCAAGCTCGTCTATCGTATGGATATACTTCGGATTCATTGAGTATCACCCCAAATGTAGCATCGGGCTGTTCAGTCAGGGCTGATAACTGCCGGCTGCTGTTGTCCGACAGTGCCTGACGGAGTTCTGAAAACCAGGATTGGCCCGTGAAACTCCCTTTATTCCTCATGATTTAAACCCTTTTTCCCGTTCGCTCCAGGATACACGATAGAATGTATGAATTATTCGGGGTCATCACCCCACGAATCCTGTTCCGCAAACCACTTATACTGCGTGCGGAAAATGGTCGATCTAACATCGGATGAAGCGTCTATGGCAGGACCCTTTGATCTCATAAAAAAAGAGGTCGGCACCCTCTCTACCCTTCAGAAGATCCTTCTCTCTACCGATGGATCGGTGACCTCGCTTCTTGAAGCAATCGAAGGAGACGAAGTAACAATCACTACACTCTCCCAGCAGGTGGTCCCGGCGGACCGGATCACCGCGGAACGACTGGAGATCAAGGTCGGCAGCGAGGTCAATCACAGGGTGGTGGAGCTCCGTAACAGCCGGACCAGGGAAGTACTCATCTTTGCCGTCTCCGATACTCCCCTTGAACGGCTTGAACGAGGGTTCAAATCCGACCTCATGCGGGCTGACAATAACGGTGCCATGGTCCATCACCTGTAACTAAAACGCGTGGAAATGCCAGGACGATCCCTTTTTATAAAACCCCATGAGCACATAGTACTTGTTTTCTATGGAATTTGAGAAACTGGGTGCATTCTACCTCGGAAAGGAGTACAACCTCGCAGAACGGAAACTGCTCGACCGTCTCGTGATGTACGATTCCCGTGACCTGACCACCCATGCAATCTGTATCGGGATGACCGGGAGCGGCAAGACCGGGCTCTGTGTAGGGTTGCTCGAAGAGGCAGCGATCGACGGGGTTCCTGCGATCATCATCGATCCCAAGGGAGATATCACCAACCGGCTGCTGATGTTCCCCGACCTCACCCCGGCCGACTTCCTTCCCTGGACTAACCCGGACGATGCCAGACGGAAGGGAAAGACGCAGGAAGAATATGCTGCAGACCAGGCAGCGTCCTGGAAGAGCGGGCTCGCCTCCTGGGGCCAGGACGGGGCGCGTATCCGGACCCTCCGCGATGCGGCCGACCTTGTGGTCTACACGCCGGGGAGCGATGCAGGGGTCCCGGTCTCCGTCATCCAGTCCTTCTCCGCACCGGCGCTCAGCTGGGAGACGGATGCCGAACTGCTCCGGGAGAAGATTTCAGGGACGGTGACTGCTCTCCTTGGCCTGATAAAAGTGGCTGCAGACCCTCTCAGTTCACGGGAGCATATCCTCCTCTCCTCGCTCTTCGAACATTTCTGGCGGAACCGAAAGGACCTCGACCTGGTCACGCTTATCCAGGCGATCCAGAACCCCCCTATAAAACAGGTAGGGGCGTTTGATATCGAGACCTTCTTCCCGGCAAAAGACCGGTTCTCACTCGCAATGCGGCTGAATCACATCATCGCGGCGCCGTCTTTCCAGTCCTGGATGAACGGGCAGCCGCTGGATATCCCGGGGTTCCTGGCGACAAAGGAGGGAAAGCCACGCCATTCCATCTTCTACATCGCCCACCTGAACGAAGATGAGCGGATGTTTTTTGTCACGCTCCTCCTCTACCAGGTCCTTGCCTGGGTCCGGTCCCAGACCGGGACCACCAGTCTCCGTGCCCTCCTCTACATGGACGAGATCTTCGGGTTCTTCCCTCCTGTTGCAAACCCACCGAGCAAGGAGCCGATGCTCACCCTGTTAAAACAGGCCCGGGCATTCGGTCTCGGAGTGGTGTTGACGACCCAGAACCCGGTTGACCTCGATTACAAGGGGCTCTCCAACACCGGGACCTGGTTTATCGGCCGGCTCCAGACCGTGCAGGACCGCGAACGGGTCCTCGATGGACTCGAGGGAGCGGTCCAGGGCAGTACTTTCTCCCGGGCATCACTCTCCGACACCCTCTCGTCGCTTGACAACCGTGTGTTCCTCCTGCATAACGTGCATGAGAACGCCCCGGTGATCTTCCAGACCCGGTGGGCGATGAGTTATCTCCGGGGACCGCTCTCCCGGGAGCAGGTCCGCACGCTCATGAAGGGGAGAACACCTGATGCCGATGGTTCCGGGACACAGCGGCCGGCTGGAACGCCCTCGGCGGCATCCCCACAGGCAGCTTTTTCCGTTTCTACCGGGGATGCCACGGTTCTGCCCCCGGTCCTTCCTGCCGATATCCCGCAGCGGTTCCTTCCCGTGCGGTTGACCCGCGAGATGGCAGAATCAACGGTGCTCCGGAACAAGCCCGGAACCGTACAGGGTGCCTCGATCCTCTACGAGCCTGCCGTGCTCGCTGCCGGCCGGATCACCTACTCGAGCACGAAGATGGAACGGGACTCGGAACGGGAGTTCTCCCTCCTCGCTCCCTACTCGCCCGGAGGCGATGTTGCATGGGACGGTGCCCGGCCCTATCCGGGGAGCACGAACGATCTCGCGTCCTCACCTTCACCTGATGCCCGGTTTTTCGTAACGCCGGAGATCATCCGTGCCGCTAAAAAGTTCTCATCGGAAAAACAGGCGCTCCTGTCGTCCCTTGTCAATTCGCAGGAACTGAAGCTCTTCTCCTGTCCTGCCGTGAAACTCGTCTCGAAGCCCGGGGAGCCGGAGAACGAGTTCCTGCTCCGGGTCCGTCTTGCCGCACGCGAACAGAGGGATGCGGAGGTGGATACCCTCAGGAAACGGTTCGAAGGCAAGGTCGATACCCTGGAGGACCGGCTGCGGAAGGCCGAGCTGACCGCCGACCGGAAACAGGCCGATGCCGAGGCACGAAAACGGGAGGCGATGCTCTCGGTCGGCGAATCGGTCCTTGGGACCATCCTCGGCAGGAGAGGCAGGTCCACAGCGGGAGCTGCCAGCAAGTATCGCCAGAGCAGTGCTGCAGGGATGAGCGCACGCGAGGCAGAGGAGAACGCCCGGGCCCTTTCTGACGAGATACAGGAGTTAAAAGATGAGTTTGACAAGGACGCAGCGGCGATCACGGCCCGCTGGGACGAGGCGGTGAAACAGATCGGAGAGGTCATCGTAAAACCCAAGAAGACCGGAATCGCGATGACGTCGTTCTTCTTCGCATGGGTCCCCCGCTGGCAGCTGATTGTCGTCGAGGGTCCAGGAACGACAAGGACCGAGAGGGTTGACGCGTCGCTGTAGCGGAGAGAACGATCTTATCACATCTGTTCAGCATGAGAGATGCCTGATCTCCCCTCACCCTTCGTGCATCCCGACCGGAATTACTCCATGCAGCTGCCGTATTTGTTCCGAGGGAGCCGAAGGAACAGCAGCATCCGGGCAGGTCATGTTTATCAGTGACAGTTTTACAGATAGTGAGGGCCACGGGGATTTACCCCGAGACGAGTCCGGCACGTGTATCATCACCGAACCGATCCCGTCCGTAGGCAACGTCATTCCAGTAAATAAAGAGATCTGCACAGTCCTCCATCCCTTCCCCTGCTGATGCAGAGAAAGCGGGTTACACCCTCATTCCGTATCTCCCTTCCTAAGCTGCGAACACACGGGTGACTGCTCCACCACTGA
>CAZRAQ010000054.1:0-11540 GCA_964598015.1 uncultured Methanoregula sp.
GTCTTGTCGACCTCTTTTGGATCGGTGATGAGTACCGGGACCGCATCGTAGAGGTCCTGCCCCCGGGTGACCCCAAACACCGCATCCACCATCTTCTTCTCGAGCGCGAATTTCAGCAGGCTGGTCACGGCACCGCCGCACTCTGCCTTCTTCGCGATCTCGTCGTCAGAGGTCCACGCGTAATACAGGTCTCCTTTCTTCGACATGCCTACTTCGCCTCCGTGATCTTCTCAACGGCAACGGCACAATGCTTCAGCTCGGGCATCTTCGACATCGGGTCGAGTGCAGTGTTCGTGAGGTTGTTTGCGCCGTTTGGGAAGTGCATCGCCATATAGAGGACGCCCGGCGCCACGTCGTCAGTAATCCTGGCAACCGGCATGGTCTCTCCCCGGCGGCTGCGAATCCTGATATGTTCCCCTTCCCTGATCCCGAGTTTTTTCGCATCATCGGTATTGATCTGGACATATCCCTCCGGCACCTCGTAGTGGAGCACCTTTGCCCGGTCGGTCTGGGTCCTCGTGTGGTAGTGGAAGATCACCCTGCCGGTCATGAGGGTGTACGGGTATTCTGCATCCGCAACCTCAGCCGGCGGGCGGTACTCGATGCCAAAGAACGTACCCAGCCCGTCTGCAGCAGCGAACTTTTCGCGGTGCAGAATCGGTGTTCCGGGGTGATCTTCGGTCGGACAGGGCCAGTGGACGGACCCGGGTATGTCGATCCGGGCATTGGTGATACCCGCCATGGAAGGAGTGACCCGGCGTACATCGTCCCAGATCTCCTGTGGGGACTTGAAATCGAATCCCTTGAGCCCCAGTTTCTTTGCGAGCAGGACAAAGATCTCCCAGTCTTCCTTGGCGTCACCGGGCGGGTTGACGGCTTTCCTGACCCGGTTGATTCTCCGTTCGCCGCTCGTAAACGTCCCGTCCTTTTCGGCAAAGGATGCGCCGGGCAGGACCACATCTGCATACTCGCAGGTCTCGGTGAAGAAGATATCCTGGACGACCAGGAAGTCGAGCTTGTCAAGGGACCGCTTCACATGGTTCGAGTCCGGGTATGAGACCGCCGGGTTCAGGGCAAAGATGTACATGGCCTTGATGGCATCCCCGCACGCGGTGATCTGTTCGGTCAGGGTCGACCCGTACCAGTCAGGAAGCCCGGTGACACCCCAGGCCTTCTCCATCTTCTCACGCGCCTCGGCTGATTCGCACTTCTGGTACCCGGAGTAGACGTTTGGATAGGCACCCATGTCGCAGGCACCCTGCACGTTGTTCTGGCCCCGGAGCGGGTTGACCCCGACACCCGGCCGACCAATGTTCCCGCAGAGCATCGAGAGGTTTCCGAGCGACCGGACATTGTCAGTTCCGGTGGTCAGCTCGGTGATGCCAAGACAGTAGATGATGACGGCATTCTTTGCTGCTGCATACTTCCGCGCCATCTCTTTGACTTTCTCGGTCGGGACACCCGTTATCTTCTCGGCATCCGCGTACTGCTCCACGGTCTTTTTCAGGTCCTCGAAGCCCTTGGTACGCTTCTCGATGAACTCCTTGTCATGCAGATTCTCCTTGATGATCCAGTACATCATCGAGTTGATCAGGGCGATGTGGGTAGACGGGTTGAACCGGACCCAGGTATCCGCGAGCCGGGCAGTTGCACTGTAGCGGGGGTCGACGACCATGACCGGGATACCTTTCATCTTTGCCTGGGCGATCCGCCGGCCTGCCAGCGGGTGCGCCTCCACTGCGTTGGAGCCCCAGACGAGGATGAAGTCAGAGTTCAGGACATCTTCAAACGGGTTTGTTGCCGCACCGGATCCAAAGGAGAGCGAGAGTCCGGCAACCGAAGGGCCGTGGCAGATACGGGCGCAGTTGTCGACGTTGTTGGTCAAAAATCCCACACGGGCAAGTTTCTGCATGATGTAGCATTCTTCGTTCGGCGTCCTGCAGGAGACCTGGAACCCGAGCGATTTCGGACCGTGCTTCTCCGCTATCTCCTTGAATTTCTTCGCCACCAGGTCGAGCGCCTCGTCCCAGCTCGCTTCTTCGAACTTCCCGTTCTTCTTTATCAGCGGCTTTGTCAGCCGGTCGGGGCTGTGGATGAACTCCCAGCAGGTCATGCCTTTCGGGCAGAGCTTGCCTTCGTTGATCGGACTCCTCTGCCAGGGGGCAACACCGACGGCTTTGCCATCGCTGACAATGAGGTTCAACCCACACCCCACACCACAGTAGGGGCATGTCGTGGGCACATATTTCAGGGTTTCTGGTTTGGAATTGCTCATAGAAATCGTTCCGCAAATCTGAATTCCTGGGATCTTCTGATGGATTTCTGTACAATAGAATAAGCAGGGCTTGATGGTATATAAATTATAAACAATTATGATTAACAATACGCCAATTTAATTCAATGCAATTAATTAACCATATGCTATCAGCGGCATGATGCAAGGGAAACGCGCAAAATAGTCACGAAGAAATATTTGATATCAAGAGAATGTTAATAAAATACAGTGACTATCAGATGACCAACCCGGAAATTGATATACCCTCCCTTATGGATGCTCATTCCATCTCCCCGCTTCTTCAGGAATATTTTGAACGTTGCATTGACTTCCACACCTACCCTGCACCAGGCCTCCTGATCGGGGTATTCATGGTTGATTATGCTCTCGAACTGGTCGGTGCAGATCGCGGGGAGAAACTGTATGCTGTCTGTGAGACCCATAAGTGTGCACCCGATCCCCTCCAGGTTATCCTCCACTGCACCTACGGGAATCACCGTCTCAGGGTCATCCCCATGGGAAGGTTTGCAATGACGCTGAACCGGCCATCATCAGAGCACTCCACAGAAGGGATCAGGGTATTTGTTGACCCCGGCAAGATAGAAAAATTCCCCCTCATAAAAGCCTGGTTTTCTAACGACCCGTCGTTCAACCAGCGACTGCAGGCGGTCCCCCTTATCGACGAGATATTCAAGGCCGGACGCGATATCCTTTCAGCCGAAAGGGTCCGCGTGAAAGTCACCCCGAAGCAGAAATGGAAATCCGGGAAATGCCGGGTCTGTGGCGAGATGGTCCCACAAGACCTGCTCGAAAAGGATGTTTGCATCGGATGCGGTCCGAATGTATACTATGAGAGGGTCGGGACGGTTCATTGAATCAGTCTGCCCCAGATGAGTGAGGGGAGGGAGATGAATGACCTGCACCTTGTCCCGGTAGGAGTCATCCACTCGCCAGTCACATCACCAAAAGAGATGCCTTCTCTCGGCGTAGATGGTGAAATTGAACTCTTCCCTTTCTATGCTGATGCGCTGGGAGGGATCGAGGGTCATTCCCATCTTTTCGTTATCGGCTGGATGAACCGGGCGGACCGGACCGTCCAGAAGGCGGTTCCGAGGAAGATCTCTCCTGATCTCCCCGAAAAAGGTGTGTTTGCCATCAGGTCACCCTCCCGGCCAAACCCTGTCTCCTTGACCGTGGTACAGCTCAGGGGAGTGAGAGAAGGACGAATTCTCGAGGTTTCCTTCCTTGATCTGATAGAGGGGACTCCCGTCATCGACCTGAAGCCCTACCAGCCCGGGACTGACTGTGTCTTCTCCGCCAGGAGCCCGGACCGTTCAGGGAAGATTGGAAAAATTGCAATGGAACGCTACCGGGATGATCTCATCCGGGAAGCGGTCTGCTTCCATGGTGAATACTGTCCGGCTGTCGCGGTTGCGGTCAGGATGATGGTTGTGGCAACCTGTTCCCTTGGAGGCGACCTGACGAGGGATGAGATAACCTGCAGCATTGGACCGGATCCCTGCATCAACGACGCCCTGATGGGGATCACCGGGGCAAGGTTTGGAAACGGCCGGCTCCTCATCCCTCCCGGCTGGCCAGGCACGCCAGCGTATCGCATTTCCGGACCTGAAATGTCACTGGAATTTCACAATGTAGCAATCCCCTCCGAAATCAGCCTGGTCCATGCTGCGCCCGATAAAAAATTGTTCCTCATCAAAGTTAATAAAGGTTAATTTACATATACAATATGTCAACCATTAATGACGATACCTCGCGAAATTCCCAGCACGATAATCCCCGCTGGTGAGCCCCATGCATCACTCCGGGGTGTGATTGGATGAAGAGGCGTTACCTCTCCCTGCTTACCCGCACTGATGCCCTGGCCCTGATGAAGAATGCTTTCCCACCAGCAGGGGGGTCTGTCACGATCCCGATAGACAAAGCGGAAGGCAGGGTCGCATCAGATCCGATCTATGCCCGATACACGGTACCGGATGCATCGATAGCGGAGATGGATGGCATCGCAGTAAAGAGCAGCGAAACCATCGGAGCCGGAGAACAACGCCCGGTAATCCTGACCGAATTTATCCAGGTTGATACGGGTAATGCGGTTCCTCCGGATTACGATGCCGTTATCATCATCGAAGAGGTCCAGCTGGACGGATCGTCCTGCGTTATCCGGAAAGCAGCCCGGCCGGGGCAGTGTATCCGTCCCCCCGGCCAGGACATCCGGAAAGGGGACCTGATCATCCCCGGGGGGCACCAGATCCGGTCTTCAGATATCAGTGCTCTTGCCACCTACGGATACGACAAAATCGCCGTCAGGATGGTGCGGGTCGGCATCGTTCCCGTAGGCAACGAGCTCATTTCACTCGGGACACCGCCAGGACCTGGCCAGGTGATCGAGACCAACAGCATCTTTGCCGCCTCATTCCTGTCCCGGTTGGGAGCTCTCTGTACACGGTACAGGGTAGTGCCTGACATTCCCAAGGAGATAATAAAAACATTGAACCGTGCCGTATCCGAAAACGACCTGGTGCTCATCTCTTCAGGGACATCAGCGGGAAGGCACGATTACTCAGCGCATATCATTACCCGGCTGGGAAGGCTCCTCTTCCACGGAGTTGCCCTATTGCCGGGAAAACCCGCGATGGCAGGGGAGATTGGGGGAAAACCGGTCGTAGGCTTACCCGGCTACCCTGTCGGCTCCCAGACTGTACTCCGTGAACTTGTTGCACCGTTTCTGGTCTCCTGGGGACTTGCCCCTGTGCCCGAATGGATTATCCGGGGAAGACTGGCACGGAATATGCCCTCCGAACTTGGATATGATGAATATATCCCGGTATCGGTGGGTTCTGTGCATGGCTGTCCCTGGGTCTTTCCCCATCCCCGGGGTTCGGGCCTCCAGATGAATATGGTCAGGGCAAACGGATACCTCCACATTCCCCTCGCCAGGGAAGGATGGGAAGCCGGGGAGTGGGCAGAAATCCATTGCACCTCGATGCCCCACCAGATCGAACGCACGCTTCTCTGTGTAGGGACTAAAAGCCCGGGAATTGCCTGTCTCGCCAATTGCCTGGCCGACCATGCCGTCATGCTCCATACATTCGAGGACCTCCCGGCCCGGGCGCTCCTCACCCTGCAAAAAAAATCCTGTAATCTTGTTGCTTTGCATATCCCCGACAGAAATCCACTCCCCAGAACATTGCATGCCCTCAGGAATCTGCCTGCCGTCATCGTGCATATCGGCCGGATGCAGGCAGGAATTGTATCCCGGACCGGTGCGGGTGTGGACGATCTGCCCCGCCTCCGCATGATAAACTCCCCGGCAGGGTCGATTGGGCGGATGCTCATTGACCAACTCCTGTCTGAAAAGGAGATCCATCCGGACCAGATCTACGGAAATTCCAACGAAGTGAAAACGGAGAATGCAGTGGTATCAGCGGTGAGGAATGGCATTGTGGACGCAGGAATCAGCTCGTCAGCTCTTGCAGCCGAAGCCGGATTGTCGTTTATACCCCTTATTTGCGAGTCGCATGTTCTGGTGATCCGGAAGGAATCACTTGAGGACGAGAGGATACAGACCCTTCTGCATATGGTTCAATCCCCTGAATTCAAACAATCCCTCCAGGGCAGGTACACTACGACCTGGACAGGCCGGATCAGCAGCTTTCCTCTTGAACTCCCCCAGGTGACCATCTCATCTGACGAAGGGATCCCCCAACCCTGAAAATTGTATGAAAAGACGTGACAACAGGATGATGGTTCCGATTTTATCTCATTCGCCACAGAAATCCGGATGAAACCAGAACAGAACTTTGAGCATGAGAATCAAACGGATACAACCCGAGGAGCACGTAAGATGCATCACAGTTCCTCGATAGTCAATAATTTATTTAAAAAAAGGTTCAGTGTTTCTGCTTCTCTTTCTCATCGTCAGGGATCTCTTCGAAGTATATAACTTCAGCCCCGACATCCTTGGCGACCTGTTCGATCTCAAACTTCCTGAAATGGGTCAGCTCGATCTGGACGGTGCCGCCCGTGACCGCAACGATCCGGAACATCGGCTGCTTGACCCCTTCGCGGACCTTCATCCGCTCTCTTACATAGATCTTCATCTTCATGGTTGCTCTCCTCCCCAGAATGGTAAAACAGAACATCTGTTATACCAACTGGTTTACAGTATATTGTATTAACCATTAACAATATAAACTTATGGGAGACTGCATGAAACGGGACCGGTTTGAAATTACCAGCAAGCTCAAGGGCGAGTCACTCGTAAGGAAGGGCTTGCTGAAGGGCTATGAAGGTCAGAGCCAGATCCGCATGATGCCTGACCTGAACGTGGTGAAGATCGGGGGTCACGGGATCATCGATTATGGAAAGGAGGTGCTCCTCCCTCTCCTGACCGAGATCGGAGAACTTTCACGGGAGAACCAGATGCTCGTGGTGACAGGGGGCGGAGTGAGGGTTCGCCATATCCTCGACATTGGCCTTGACCTCGGGATGCCGACCGGGGTCCTCGCGGAGCTCGCCGGGAAGATCAGCGAGCAGAACGCGATCATGGTATCGATCCTGCTCTCCCGTTACCATGGGACACGGATCCATACCCCCGACCTCCTCGAACTCCCCATGCTGATGAACCTTGGAGTGCTCCCGGTCATCCATGGCACGCCGCCATATGGCTTGTACGAGCAGCCGGCCCATATCGGGTCGATCCCCCCGAACCGGACCGACACCGGTGCGTTTCTTGCCGCAGAGGTTCTCGGTGCGAAGAACCTGATACTCGTGAAGAATGTGGATGGCCTGTTTACCGCAAATCCCTTCACCGATAAGGATGCGGTCCTCATCCCGGACATAACCGCAGAGGAGCTCCTGGCAAGGGACATGGAGGACATGGTCCTTGAGCCGAAAGTGGTCGAGTTGATGATGAACGCAAAGAATGTCCGCGAAGTGAAGATCGTCAACGGCCACGAGCCCGGAAATGTCAGGCGGGTTCTTGCGGGAGAACGGGTCGGTACCGTGATCCGGGCATAAAAATTTTGAGCCCGATCTTTTCCCCTGACTGGAAAGCATGCCCGAGGAAACCAGGCCACCCCTGAAGTTTGGCGTCAGCGAACTTGCCGGGAGCCTCGGCGACTTCGGGACCATCCTCCCGCTCTCCCTCGCCCTTGCCGCTACCGGGGCACTCGCAATAGGGCCGATCCTCCTCTTTCTTGGGATCTGGTTCATCGTAACCGGATATTACTACCGGTATCCTGTCCCGGTCGAGCCGATGAAGGCCATCGCCATCATCGCGGTGTCAGCCGGGATGTCTGGCGGGGAGATTGCAGCCGCCGGGCTGATCCTCGGCGTGCTCTTCTTCCTCTTTGGATTTACCAACATTCTTGAAATTATTGAACAGTACATCCCACTCCCCATCGTCCGGGGTATCCAGCTCGGACTTGCCCTCATCCTTCTCAGGAACGCCGTAAGCTATATCCGTCCCGATCCAGGATTTTTCCTGCTTGGGGCGATCATCATCATCGCGGGATTTCTTGTCGCATACCGGTTCCGCATTCCCGATCTCTCATCGATTGTCGTCATCATCGTGGCGCTCGCAGCAGGCATCATCCTGAATGGTATCCCGCCTATTACCACGATCTCATGGTCACTGATCGAGATCCCCTCTGTCACGGAAGTGGTTGCTGCACTCCGTGACCTGGTCGTCCCCCAGGCAATCCTGACGATCACAAACGCCATCCTTGCAACCTCTCTCCTGGCCAAAGACCTGTTCTCAGCGGACATCAGACCAAAAAAACTCTCCCGCACGATAGGTCTCATGAACCTCACCTCGATTCCTTTCGGAGGGATGCCGATGTGCCACGGGGCCGGCGGGATGGCCGGGCAGTACCGTTTCGGGGCGAGAACCGGGGGTGCCAATATCTATGCCGGGATCATCCTGATCGGGGCTGCGCTGCTCTTTGCCAGCACGGCATGGCTCGGCCTCATCTCCCCGGGGTTCTATGCAGCCCTCCTCATCTTTGTCGCGATAGAGCTCGGAAGACACGGTTTGAAGACGAGTTCTTACGTGGTCACCTTTGCAACAGCGGTCCTCTCATTGCTGGTATCAATGACCGTGGCTTTTATCGTCGGAATGTGCCTTGCTTATGGCATTCCCTACGTCTTACAACGGATCTGGCAAAAAAGCGGGTGATAGGTGCCGAAAAATCCCGTTTGTCATTGACCATGGACAGGGACCCTTCGGCAGACTCCTGGTGTTTTCACAGAGCGATATATCCAAGGCCACACATGTTCCTGGGATGTATGACCACTACAGGATATGAAGCGGTAATATAAATAGTTATTTTATTCTATTGTTGAATTAATTAATAATCATTAACTTTTCTCGTTTCCAGAAAACCGGTCGTCCGACCGGGTTGTCACAAAGCGGGAATCGCCTTCAGGGAACCAGCCGGTCCGCTCGGAGGAGAATGCATCGCAGGCCGGTAGATAGGGCTTGAGGTCGAGCAGGGGCGTCCCATCAAGCATGTCGACTCCGCTGATAGAAAGACGGGTACCCGCTCTCCTGAGCAGGGAGACAATCGAGATCCCGATCGGGTTCGGCCGGTTGGGCGCCCTCGTGGAAAAGACCCCATGCGGCCGGGGATCGAGAAAAGGGGTAACATGGAGCCTACAGGGGCCTGAGCGATGGAAGTGGTAGATGAGCATGATCCGGGAGAACCCTTCGATATCCATCAGGCCATCTGAGAACTCGGGATAGACCTCAACGGTACCGGTGACATCCACGCCCCCGGCAGGCTGTATGGGCATTCCTGCAGGGTCCTGAAAAGGGGTGTGGATCACTCCAATCGGGTGGAAACAGATCGCATTTCTCATGGAACCTCGGTGTGTTGTAACCGTATCGGGAATCAGATCGTTCTTTTCGGAATACTCAAATGTACGGGAGATTTGGTCAAATGAATCATCCCAGGAAAAAAAGAGATTTTTCAGGCCTTCACCACGCCGCTGCTGAGCAGTGATGCCGGGACGTTGCCATAGCCGAGTGCCGGGACAATGACCTCCTGTCCATCTGCGGTGAGGATATCCTGGCCTTCCTTGCTGACCAGTATCTTGACGAATTCAAGTCCCAAGTCAGGGCTCCGTGCATTCAGAGGAACGGTGGCCGCATAGATGATCGGAGTTGCGGTCTCGGTCGTGGTGGTGGTACCGCTGACCCGCTTCACCCTGACGGTTGCATACGTATCAGCATATTCCTGGGCTGAAAGGTCCATGCCGACCGGGAGCTCGATATACGGCAGGCCGTTCTGGATAGCCACGCTGCTGTATTCGATCGCATAATCGGCCTTTCCTTCCTTCAGGATGGTGACGACATTGGGGCCCGATGTGCCGATGACCAGCTTCCCATCGGGTGCGGGCTTCGTGACATCGACCGTGTATTTTCCATCGGCAAATGTCTTTGTCATCTTGCTGTGCGAGCCAAGCAGGCTTGAGAAGATGGAGTCGATACCATATACCCGTTCTGCCAGCAGGACCGACATCACCGCACGGTACCCTGCCGGATCGGTGTTGGGATCGCTGATCACATATTTTACATCGGGAGAGTTCAGGACATCGTACCAGTTGTCAGCAGTGATGGTGTCGCTGTACTTGCTTGAGGGGGTATACATGACTACCATGTGGTTCTTTGCAAACGTCACGTAGTAATCGGCATACTTCGGATACATCATGGTCGGGATGAGGTAAGCATCTGCGGACGCAAGCACGTCGGCTTTCTTGCCCTGCTTCGTAATCTTCTCGATCATGGTCACACTTCCCCCACCGAAGAGCTGCGCATCCACGGACGGGAACCTGCTCTCGTACACCGTTTCGATCTTGGCAAAGGGTGCATTGAGGCTTCCCGCATTGAACACGGTCATCGGCTTCAGTCCGTTCGCATCACCCGTACAAACGCAGGAGAACCGGCTGCAATTGCCGTTCATCGCGGAAAAGAGGCTCTTGCCGTACTTCTCCTTTCCGTAATTGTCGATATCTGCCTGGGTCTGGGGAGAGATCATGAAGTCGACGAAGTTATTCGCCATCTCGATCTTCGGCAGCGACGTTTTGTCGTTATATACGGTGATGACGGAATAGACATTCAGGAGGATAGTTCCCTCGCTCACCACGGGCACAAGGTTGAGATCGCCCTTGTAGGCAAGGTAGGTCCCCTCATCGGTCAGGGTGTAAGCCCCCTTCTCTGATGCCATCTGGAGCGTCTCTCCCATACCACGGCCGGCCTCTACGTACCAGTTGCCCGAGTTCTGGATATCCTTGGTATAGTCATACCCGGCAGATTTCCAGACGTTCTTCTCCGCGGAATGGGTGCCTGAGTTGTCACCACGGGAGATGAAGGAAATGCCCGGAGTGTTGGCCTTGCCAAGGGTCCGTATGGTGGTGAATGCTTTTTCCGGGGTCATCCCTTTAACACCGGCGGGATCGCTTTCCGGCCCGACAATAATGAAGTAATTGTAGGCAAAGCACCGGCGGTTCAGTCCGTACCCGTCCTCCATGTAAGCGACTTCCTGGGATGGTGAATGGACGGCAAGGATGTCACAGTCGCCTAGCTTTGCGACCTCAATGGCCTTCCCGGTACCCTGTGACGTGATCAGGAGCTCGGCGTTATACTGCTGCTCGAACTTCGGTTTGAGGTATTCGAGAAGCCCGGTATCGTAGAGACTCGTTGTCGTGGCGAGCAGTATTTTCATCTTCGGCCCGGTTGGTGTGGCCGGGATTGTTGTCGGTACAGGCGTCACCGCACCGGTCTCTCCGGGGGTCGGTGTTGCAGTAGCAGTACCGCTGCCCGGCCCGGCGGTCGTACATCCCGCAAGGGATGCAAAACCAAGGACCAGGAGCGACATGACGATGAGAATGGCAATGTGTTTGTTCGAAGCCATAAGCGTTCGGTTTACTTTTCGATTGATAATAAATGAATATTGTTATTCTTTCCAAATGTTAATCAACTGTATTACCAACTGATAATATCAGCAGGTTATCACCTCTCCAGGGATCCATACGGTGGGATGCGTGGAAAGGGGCTTTCATGGAAGCCAGATCCCTGCCATCCCTTTGATTCAGGCCAATCTGCAGGATTGGGAACAAGCCTCCCGCTGTTTTGTGTGGGGAGAGTAAAATAGAGAGTGGTATAATACTATTTTTACCACTAACCCTGCAATTAAATTACGTCTGAAAACATTCCATTTTTACTGTTACAAAATCCATGAAAAAA
>CAZRAQ010000055.1:0-11482 GCA_964598015.1 uncultured Methanoregula sp.
TATTCCTCTGCTTCTCGGGCACGACATACCGGGAGCCTGCCGTATCGTGGCAGGTACGACTACCGACGATGCAGTGCTCTTTTACAGGGCTTTTGGAAAGACCAGGGTGAGAGTTCTTACCAACGATGAACTGGACGTGAACGACCCGGGAGCAGTTGAGGAGCTCCGGAAGCGGGAGATGACCCTGTATGACGTGATGCTGTATTCTGCACGGAACGACATGGTTGCCCGGGAATGGATCAACGGATTTGCACTCAGTCGGCGGGGAGCAGATCTGCTCAAATCCTATGGTGGGGGAAGCGGGGCCATCGTGGAAACCTTCATTGAGCTGCTCTCATCAGAGCCTGATACCTTCATCATCAAGAAACACGGGCAGGATACCGCGTGGGAGGTCATGAAAAAAGCCCGGGAGGTAAGGGACGGGGTCCGCGACATATCAGGATTCGACCAGGAGTGTATCGATGCAGGGATCAATCCAGGGTCAATCGCAGATATTATTATCGCATCCCTCTATATCGCTCTAGGTGAAGGATGGGCCTGGGACTGTTAAGAGACGGAATCAACGAGGTTATCGCGACCACCTGGCAGAATGCAGCCCCCATGGGGCTGATATACCGGAACCAGACAGCAAGGATGGTGGTATTCAGGGGAAGCCACACGGCAGAGCGGATCAGCCAGGATGGCTGGGTGGTTGCCAATTTTATTTTTGATCCGCTGATATACGTGAAAACGGCATTCGAGGACCTCCCTCCCATGGATTTTTTGGAGGAGGAGGTCGGAACGATCACGGTGCAGCGACTTGCGCGTTCGGAGGCCTGGGCCGCCTACCATGCTACCATTGAGAGGAAGACGGACGATGCCCTGATCGTGAAACTCGCCCCCCTGAAGGAAGTGGTGTGCAGTCCGGTCATCCATCCGGTAAATCGTGGGTTCAACAGCATCATCGAGGCGACCGTTCACGCGACCAGGTTCCAGAAATCACGCGATCCCTGGCTGCACGAACTGATCCGGCACCATGCCTCCCTTGTCCGGAGATGTGGTGGCCCACGAGAGCTCGAGGCGCTCGATCTCCTCTCTACATATCTTGATCTTGGGAGTGAAGACTAAAGCATCCAGGCCGTCCTCCTGGACAGGCGGAACTACAACTCAGGGATTTCCTTAATTTTCAACAATGCAGTTATTTCCTACTACACCACTTTGATTACATTCTGTCAAATTCCATTTCAGGCTGATATCCCTCCCTCGTCCAGTCCAATGAAACGGGGAGAATATAAAATTACTGCCCGAAACATGCCGGGATAATTATCGTTTTACAAGAATTAAATGATCAATCTGGTGAGAATGGAGCAAATAGCCTTCTTAGGCAAAGGACAAAAAGTGAAAAATCTGAAAGAATTCCCCATATCGTACTTCGATTGGTGAAGCGGGGCATCCCAGGTCCGTCTCCGTTCAGCAGACCCGTGGAACCGGATCTCCCACAGGCGGTTCGATGAAACGTTCTCCCCCTACCGCGGTTTCCATGATAACATGGGCGCCTGTGGCTACCCTTCCGATAATTGCGGCATCCTGCCCGTAGTGGTGTGACCGGAGCACCTGCAGTATCGCTTCCGCATCCTCTTCCGGGATTCCCATCACGACCTTCCCCTCATTTGCGACCTGCAACGGGTCGATCCCGAGCATCATGGAGGCGCTCCTGACGCTCTTCCGGATAGGTACTGCCTCTTCCTCAATTCGGATCGATACCCTGCTCTTCCGTGCCATCTCGTTGATCGCGCTTGCAAATCCCCCGCGGGTCGGGTCTTTCATGGCATGGATAGTCCCTGCTGCCATTGCCTGGGAGACAAGCCCCCAGAGCGGGGC
This sequence comes from uncultured Methanoregula sp., assembly GCA_964598015.1. GTDB lineage: Archaea > Halobacteriota > Methanomicrobia > Methanomicrobiales > Methanospirillaceae > UBA9949. The sequence goes on from CAZRAQ010000055.1 coordinate 1,861, forward strand.
GACATCTGACCGTAACTGCTCCCCAAACGAGAGCCCGGACCTCTCAGCCATGATTGCCAACCCATGGTCCCCGAGCGTCCCGCTCACTATGATCAGGTCACCCGGGAGGAGCCCAGAGTCCCTTACCACGGTCTCTGCAATACCGATCCCCGCAGTGTTGATGGCAATCCCGTCGATGGCCCCACGCTCCATCACTTTCGTGTCACCTGTCACGAGGTTCGCACCGCATTCCCCGAGAGCAATATCCATGGACCGGACGATCCGCTCGAGGTCGGCTACTTCAAACCCTTCCTCGATGATCATGCCGCAGGAGAGGGCAAGGGGCCTTCCCCCCATCATGGCCAGGTCATTGACCGTGCCGCAGATCGAGATCCTGCCGATATCGCCTCCGGGAAAAAAGATCGGCCGCACAACGTGGGAATCTGTAGTAAAGACGATATTGTTCCCGTTGACGGGGATGACGGCGCCGTCATCGAGCGCTTCAAGACCAATCCCGCCGGCATTGTTGTGTTCGATTTTGGTAAGCACCGAGAGGAGCTCTCCCATCACTTCACCACCGGCACCATGCAGAAGGCTGACTTTCATTTATTCATCCACCTCTATCTCGATATGGGTGACCACGATCTCCCTGCCCCGGACCAGTTCCGGGAGCGCCCCGCAGCCGGGACAGACAAACTTTTCGTCGCCACGGTAGCCGCATCTGCATCGCGTCTCGGGAACAATCATTCTGCTCTCGAGGACCGCTCCTTTCAGGACAGGGTCGTCCTCGATGAGGGTATCAAACAGGAACTGCACCTGCTCGGGATTTATCATGGACATCTCACCGATATCGACACAGACTTTTTTCACCTGGCTGGCATGGTGATCCAGAGCCGCCTGCTTCGCTGTTTTAAAAATATCGTATGCAATACCAAACTCGTGCATGATGTTCCCGAAATCCCTTGAAGAGGAATGGCCTATTGGTTCCTGGTTGCAAGACGCCGGAAGAATTCCGGGTCGCAAGAGGCAGAGGGGCCACGTATATGCTTATCTTTTTTCTGCCGGCAACCCAATAAATGATCGTATAGTGCCGGTAATACCCCCAGGGATTTAGTCACAGAGTCCTTTATCCAGAGGTATGGAGCGGGCACGGGTATCGCCATGCTGGATTTTTTATTGCACATCGACCAGAACCTGAGCTTCCTTCATACCGAATTTGGGCCTGGAGCCTACCTGATTCTCTTCCTCATCATTCTGTTGGAGACAGGGTGCATCATCACGGTTTTCCTGCCGGGAGATTCTCTTGTTTTCGTGGCTGGTGCAGGAGCAGCTTCGGGACTCTTTTCTCTTCAATGGCTGGTCCTGGCATTCTTCTTTGCAGCGATAGCAGGGGATATCCTGAACTACTGGCTTGGACAGCATGTCGGACTGAACGTCTTTTATGAACGGTTCCCTGAGATAGTGCCAAAAACGTCCATCGACCGGACTACCCGGTATTTTGAAAAATTCGGGAGAAAGACCATCTTCATCGGCAGGTTCATCCCTGTTGTCAGGACTTTTACCCCCTTCCTTGCCGGTATTGGTAGTATGGACTACCGGGTTTTCATGGTGTACAATGTTCTCTCGGCCCTCTGCTGGTCGGTAGTAGTCACTGGCGCTGGCTATCTTCTTGGGGCTGTCCCCTGGATACAAGAGCATATTGGCGTCATCATCCTGGTCACTATAGGCTTCACCGTGGCAACAATCATCGTGATCGTACTCCTGTCATTGCATGGCCTTATGAGATCGAAACGCATATGAGGCTCCGTATTCACGTCCCCAAATCGTGAAAACCGCGAATGCGGTTTCATATGAAAACGCCACCGGCATCTTCATATTGTAAGCTTGTGGCCGTGCTGCAACGTGACTGTTTTGGCATGAAAACCACATCCGCGGTTTTCATCAGGGGGGGCATGTGACCAAGAGGTATCATATGGGGGCATTCAAAAAATGGGAAAGAAAAGAGTGGATGAGTGAACAATCCGGGATACTGTCCAGGTTTTTTTGGTCTTCAACAGGTATGCGTGATCTTCAGGCCCTCATTATCGATCATCGTCTCCACGGTGATTGACAACCCCAGTCCTCTGACTATACCTTCTACAGCTGCCCTGTCTTTTTCTGTAATGATCGCAATGGACGGACCGACCGAACTCATTCCAACGAATTCGAATCCTGCTTCCCTCAGACGGCTCATGTAATGGTAGATCTCAAAGCTGTGGTGCTCGACCTCCGCACGCTTTGATCCCCGGAACTCTATCTCCCAGATGATATTGCCCATTCGTTTCAGGTCGTCATTCTCAAGGGCAGGGATCATGTCCATCAGCATGAGGTAAGCCTTCAGCTCACGGTCACGGTAGTCAAGGAGCCTGCCTTTGTTCATCAGCAGATCGAACTCCTTGGTGCCGGCCGAGGAGATATCGCTTGGGGGTATGACGACAAACACATTCTTCCCCTGTGCAAAGGGGTGGTGATACGCCAGGGCGAGCTCATCACCCATGATGGCCATCCCTCCGTAAATGCTGACAGCAGGGCCTACCCCTGTTTCAAACGCGAATGCAATCGCATCGCTCGCGGTCTCCTCAACGTAATTGTTCCCCACAAGTTTGCGGAGCTGGTCCGAGGTGAGGGGTGACCCGACTGCATAATTGAGGGCGTTGGCGAGCGAGATCATGATCGTACTGGTCGAACCCAGCCCGACATGCTGGTGCTGGTGGTCCTTCGCACGGATCCGGAAGCCTCCCTGATACCCGGTTACCGCTTTAAAGACCTCGACAAAATGCCGAATGATGCCGACCCGTGAGTAATCGATCTCAATTCCTGATTTTATACAGGAGACTTCGACACTGCAGTACAGCTGGAGGGCAAACCCCACTCCCCCGCCTCCAGGCCTTGCAGGTGCAAACCGGTTCATATCAAGTACGGTCAGGTGTATCCTGGCGGGCGCCCTGACCGTGACCGTCCCTGCTACGGGATTTAGCGGGTATGCCCGCTCAAAGCCAAGTGTCCGGATGTTCTCTCCGGGATGAAACGATGGGAACTCGTATTCGACAAGGTCGAGATCCCCTCCTCTGATCTTCATAACGACCATGATGTAACCTTCCTCTCCAGGGAGTGGGTAATGGCTTGAACCCTGATAGAATTCTGCAGATTGGATATTACTTTCATTACACGTTTTCGAATGAAACACATATGAAACCTCTTGGTCACATACCCGATTAAGGAAAAATCGCACATGCGATTTCCTGTGAAAACGCCTCCGGCATTTTCATTTTCATGCTTGTGACAGTGCTGCATCGTGACTGTATTCATGCCAAAACGGCTTCGCCGTTCTCATCCTTTCTTCCCGGCCGCACTGCGGTCATGGGATTTCCAATGAAAATGCATCCGGCATTTTCCATTTGTAGGGATTTGTCATACTGGGACTCATGTAGTTTCTTTAATAAGGGAGCATTACCCAATCAGAGCTTAAAATCTTTTGCCTTTCTCCATTATCCCTGTCCGAGGGTCCGCAGAACAACCGTGGAATTTTTTTCCGTGTATCGCTCATGCATCAAAAAGAGGGAACGGGTTCAGGATTGGAGTCTTCCCGAAAGAATGGGCCGTCCTGCACTTTTCCATCGGCAACGGAGGTTAACCACTCTTCCTTTACCGCTCCTTTCAGGAGAGAATTACCCCGGATAATTATAGCAGGGTTAGAATATTCATACCCCTTTATTTCCTGTCCGTGGAAGCTGTTCTCCTCTATTAAAATGATCGGAATTGTGCGAGCTTCGTCCATCTCTTCTATTCAGGAAGGGATGTTCCGTTTTGCCTGATTCTCATGATTCGGACTAAGTTGAGCGAGAAGGGTGAAGAATTCTGTCAACAGGGAGAGCATGCTGCATTCTCCTTGCCCTGCAAATCAGGATCAGGATGCTCTGAACGGCTCATTGACGGGATACATGTGCCCATTGCAAAAAATGGTGCAGTTCTTCTGGCAACGATGCCATGCAATTCTGTAGTGCAAATTTTGATAACTACACAAAAATATCAGGATAAACAGCGGGATGTATCGTAGAGGAAAATATGGATTTGGCTGAGCTGAAACTGAAACATGATTGCGTTGAACATGGAGACCTTCGTGACAGTCAGGGCCGGTTTGAATCAGCCATTGCGGCCTATGATCGAGCACTGATGATTGATCCCGAGGATGCAGATGCATGGTACAATAAAGGAGAGACCCTTTTCAAAATGGGAAGAATCACCGATGCATCAAAATGTTTTGAGATTGCAACCAAATTATATCTTGGCGAATAAAATCTTACTCTGCTATTATTTATTGAATAATTCCGTCTTATGGTCATTTTCAACCGCTTCACTACGATAATCGGGACACTCTCGCTGTAGGTGAGGCATACGGGGTTGTGATACGGGATTGGCATTTTTTCTTCCTGAACCGCGTATTATCCCCTGGAGGTAAACACCGGAATCCCACCGTTTCCCTGGCGGCTTTCTCTTTGTATTCATGATGGAAAACAAGACTTATCCCCTTCCCGGTGACACCCACCTCTATGACATCCCGGATGAGCCTGACGGTGCTTGTCGATAACAACACCCTTATCGACCGGTATTTTACGGGAGAGCCAGGGCTCTCGTTCCTGCTGCAGAGCGCAGGAAAGAAGATACTGTTTGATACCGGATATTCAGGGTTGTTCCTGGCCAATGCAGCGAAAATGGGAATCGACCTCCTTGATCTGGATGTGGTGGTGCTCTCGCACGGGCACCTCGATCATACGGGAGGGTTGGTTCCGCTTGTCCGGCTCCTTACCGAAGCAACCATCGAGAATATGCCCTTTCATGTGCCGGAACTTGTTGCACACCCGCTCTGTTTCTGTCCGAAAGAGAAGAGTCCTCTGCAGAATAACGGCTCAATTCTTGACGAAACAGAAGTGCGCCGCCAGTTCCCGGTGAACCTTTCCTCCCGGCCGGTCTGGATCACCGATGATCTCGTCTTTTTAGGGGAAATACCCCGGAAGTTCTCGTTTGAGCGGACCGATCCGGGGGGGAGGAAGATCCATCTCCCCGATGGCCGGACAGAACCCGATCATCTCCTTGACGACTCAGCGCTTGCGTTCTGCTCCAGAGAAGGCCTTCTGATTATCACTGGCTGCTCGCACGCAGGGATCTGCAATATCACCGAGTATGCCAGGGAGGTCTGCAGCGAAGGACGGGTCAATGGAATCATCGGCGGACTCCATCTTCTCAATCCTTCACCCCTCCTTCTTGAGGAGACAGGAGAATACCTTCAACAGCTCCATGTACAAGCGCTATATGCTTGCCACTGCACCTCACTCTCATCGAAGATCGCTCTTGCCAGGTATTGTCCGGTGCAGGAAGCGGGTGTCGGTCTCAAACGGGAATGGTAATTCACTCCTTTTTATTCCGGAGTTGATTCGTTCAACCAGGTGCCCTCACAGAACACATTTGATGGGATCACACAGGACAGCTCTTCCCCAGAGCCGTGAATCGGAACGCACCAGAGTTGTCGTTGACGATAAAAAAAAGGATATTGGTTGGACAAGTTCGGAGGCTGGATGGGAATATTCGGAGTAGCTATCCCACCAGAGAGTAGTGCAAAGACAGCCGGGGCATTGGGATCCCGGCCAAGGATATTCACCACGTTGCTGGTCCTGACGATGCCGATTTTGTTGCTTGCCACCTTTTTTCGGCTATGCCACCAGATTCAGGATGAATCTCCAAATCATTGCCGAGAATGGGTTCGTTTCAGGGTATAAAAGATTTTTGGTCTGCGGGGTTATATGAATGGGAGTGCTGGTGCGGAGTACCAGTCCATTTTGATGGAGGAAAAGGGCAGGATGACTCACCGGGTCCTGCCGTTGTCAAAGAATACAGTTTTCCCTGGTCGGGGAGCTGGACTCTGCAAATGATATTTTCGTTTTCAGGGACTTCGTTTTCCGGGCAGGGTGATATTGATGAACCGGATACCTTTTGTGAAGGTGGACCACCCACTGCATCCCAATATGCAATCCAAATCGCCCCTCCAAGGAGGACGCCGGGGCGGGAGATTTTTGTAACTGCATTGGTATTTCAGAGAATAACCCCGATCTTGGTCTTCCCACAAAAAACAGTGAAAAGGACGTTTGTATGAGTAGGGGGATAGGGGTTATCCCCCGGAGCGAAACCCCCTTAAATGGCCTTAAGAGAGGAGGATGACACTGAAAAATACCCGCCGTCATGTCTATGAGGAACTACCGTGATAGTATGGTGAGAGCTCTCACTGCAGATCAAAATGACCCTGTACCAGTATGCCCCTCTCTCTGAAAAGGAGATCCTGGAGCATTTTGACACCCCGTTCCCGGAAGGTTTGTCGTCCCGCCAGGCTGAGGACCGGTTAGCACTGGCGGGTTACAATGAAATCACTGCCGACCAGGTCCAGTGGTGGGAGATTGCGGTACGGCAGTTCAGGTCGGCGTTCATCTATCTCCTGCTGGTCGCCGCAGTCATTGTCTTTGCCATCGGCGAATACATCGACGCAGCTGTCATTATAGGGTTTGTGATCATCAATGCCGCGCTCGGGTTCTACCAGGAATATCGATCCGAGCAATCCCTTCGGGCTTTGCAGCAGTATATCAAACCGAGAAGCCGGGTGAAGCGGGATTCAGGGTGGCACACCATCGACTCCCGGAACCTGGTGCCGGGGGATATCATAAAATTGGAGACAGGGGACGTCGTTCCGGCCGATGTCCGTCTGATCAGCGCGCAGAACTTTGTTGTCAATGAAACAGCGCTGACCGGTGAATCCGTCCCTGTTCCAAAGCAGGCTGACAGCGCTGCGGTGGAACCGCAGACAATCTACGAAAGCCACAATCTCTGTTTCAGTGGAACTTCCGTCGTTGGAGGTGAGGCGGTTGCCGTGGTCGTGGAGACCGGTGTCCGCACCGCCATGGGCACGATTGCAAAACTGACCGTGGAGACGACCAAGGAGAGCGAATTTTCCAAAGGCATCGGGAGATTCAGCCAGTTCATCCTGCGGATGATCCTTGTCACCCTCGTGTTCGTATTCATCGCAAACCTTCTCATAAAGGGTGGTTCTGTTGACATATTCGAACTGGTGGTCTTCTGCATCGCGCTCGTTGTCAGTGTGGTCCCGGAAGCGCTCCCTGTCGTGACCACCGTCTCTCTCTCCCGCGGCGCCTACGAGCTCGCAAAGCAGGACGTGGTGGTCAAACGGCTTACCGCCATAGAAGATATCGGCAGTATCGAGGTCCTCTGCTCTGACAAGACCGGGACTCTTACCGAGAACATCCTGTCCGTGACCGGCTTGTCACCAGGTGCAGATCCCCTCCTGCTGCAGTATGCCGTTCTTACCGTTGCGGTGACCGAGGAGAAGACCGAACCATTCGATATTGCCATTTTAGACGGTGCTGCACGGCTCCTGAACGGTGAGACTCCCTCATTGCAACGCATTGCCGAACTCCCTTTCGATCCGCACATGCGTCTGAACGCGGTACTGGTCCGCACAACGACAGGACCTGTTTTGGTCGTTCGCGGCGCTCCCGAAGAGATCCTGCGCAGGTCCCCGTCACTTCCGGGACCGGAACGCGAAACCCTTGCAGCCTGGATCTCCATGAAAGGGCATGCAGGGGAGCGGACAATCGCGCTAGCGAAGCGATCCCTGCCGCCCACTTCGACAGGCATCAATCCTGCAGATATTCAGGACCTCGAGTTTCTCGGCGCCATCGCATTTACCGATCCGATCAAACCCTCTGCCTACCGTGCGGTGGAAAAAGCGAAAGAGCTCGGTGTGACCCTCAAGATCATCACGGGCGACAGTGCCGAAGTTGCAGGGGCGGTCGGTGTCCGTATCGGGCTTTTAGAGGATCCGACCCTTGTCCTCACCGGTTCTGCGATCATGGCGCTGGCTCCTGAAGAGCGTGAGAAAGCGATAGCAGAGCATACGGTCTTTGCCCGCATCACTCCAGAGCAGAAATACGAGATTATCCAGACACTGCAGAGAACCCGGACGGTCGGGTTCCTTGGGGAAGGGATCAACGATGCACCGGCGCTCAAGCTTGCAGGGGTATCGATCGTGGTGGACAGCGCTGCTGAAATCGCCCGCGAGGCAGCAGATATCATCCTGCTGCAAAAGAACCTGGAAGTGATTATTGACGGCATTCGGAGCGGGAGGGAGGTGTTTGCCAACAGCGTCAAGTACCTGAAGGCGACCCTGGCCTCCAATTTCGGGAATTTCTATGCCATCGCGATTGTCTCGCTGTTCATCCCGTTCCTGCCGATGCTCCCGATCCAGATCCTCCTTGTGAACCTGTTGTCTGATTTTCCCATGATATCGATTGCAACCGATACCGTGGATGAGTCAGAAAAGAGGATGCCTGGCAGATATGATCTCAAGGAGATTGTGCTGATCGCGACCCTGCTCGGCATCGTCAGCACGGTCGACGACTTCGCGTTCTTTGCGATCTTTGTGGGACAGGGGGTCCAGGTGCTGCAGACCAGCTGGTTTGTAGGCAGTATCCTCACCGAGCTCGTGTTCCTCTTCTCCATCAGGACCCGCCTGCCGTTCTTCAGGGCAAGCCGCCCGTCATGGGTTGTGGTTGCACTGACGGTCGTCGCCGCCACCGTGACTATTCTCCTGCCCTATACCACATTCGGGCAGAACGTGTTTTCTTTCACCCCTCCGTCGCCTGGATCGCTTGCGATCATTCTTGGCCTGGTTGCAGCATTTTTTATCTGCGCAGAACTGGTGAAGCTTGCGTATTACCGGTACACGAGCTGATGCTTTTTTAGGGACCTCCCTTGATAGTTCTGGTTGCTTTTGAGCACGGATGAGATCTCCCTGTTGATTCCAACGTCGTTTCCTTCCGATTGACTGGAAAAAGGTACCATTCGATCCTTTCTTCATATTGCTGGGACATTGCCCCAGCAGTCTGATATTGTTCACCTCCGTCTCACCGGATTCCAATACTTTGATGAGGGGTGCCTGAAAGAGAACTACCCATGATCAGGGTTCTCCTGGTCGATCGTTCCAGCAGCCGAAACATCTCCTCCTGGGGTGAGGCAAACCAGGAACTGAGCATTTCCCTGCTGCCGGAAGCGACCGATCTCCGGGAAGTCATGTCCCGGCAGAAATTTGATATTCTCATCGTGCATGCGAACCCGGGTGATTCTGCCCCTGTTGAAATCCTCCAACAGATCTGCACCCAAAAATCCCTGATCCCTGTCATCGTCCTGACCGACACGCTTGATAGCGACCTTGCTCTCCGCGCACTCACTGCTGGTGCTGATTCTTACCTCTGGGATATCACGAGAGAAAACTATGATCACCTCCTGGTCCCGGTCATCAAAAACCTGGTGCAGCATTGCAATGTCCGAGAGCAGATGGTCCAGGAAAACCGCATCATGCGGGCGATCCATGACGCCTCTCCTGTTGCCGCCTGTGTTATCAGAGATCACCAGATCCTCTGGGTGAACGCGATCATACCAAGGAAACTCGGCTACACGGAGAGCGAGCTGATCGGCTCCGATCCTGTCCGGCTCTTCCCGGATGAAGCGGAACACCGGCGCATCGATACCGGGCTTTATAAGG
>CAZRAQ010000056.1:0-11250 GCA_964598015.1 uncultured Methanoregula sp.
AGGGTCTGATCGGATCGATATCTATCGGGAACCAGCGCCGGCAAATAATATCGCTATCGGCCGTGGTGGCATCCTTCTTCGAAAGGCGGACCTTGATGCGGTTTTCACGACGGGATAGGAGTGCCGGGTTCACCTCGTTCAAGGTAACATATATCCCCTGAACATCGGAGAGACCATCCAACGTATCGACTTGATGCACAAGCTTCTCGATATTGTTGAAGTATCCGCTTGCTATTCTATCATCGGCAATAGCCCTGACTTCGACAACCTGCCCAGGGGTAAAGAGCACTCCTGCAGCCTTCAAGGTCTCAAAGCTCATGATCCCTCCCACGCCTTGGAGGATGACCCTCTATGAGTTCACAGAACCAGAAGGTCTCTTCTTTCAGACGCCGAGGATAGGCTGCAGCGCAGTTCTTCCCCTGGCAGAGGACGATACCTCGGGGCTCCGACATGATAGGGCAAATCTTCCGATCTTTCATGCGGCCGTCTTCCTGTTCACTCCACATGATTCTCCACCTCCACGATACCTCCTGGATATACCTCGAAGAACCGCCACCCCTGGCGGTCAAAATATACCCAGAGATGCACACATAAATATGGCAACCGTGGTAGTCTCCGAAGGTAATCGATGTCCCTGCGGAACCGTGCAGTAACTGACGACAGAGAAGCCGAGCACGAATTCCGGCTCCTGCCAGTCCGTATAAAGAGAACTGATCCACCCGTTTTCCAAGCCACGAGGTCGACCGGTGCGTGGTTCCCTGCACCCCGGACCACGACATATCCTTCACTTATGAGAAGGTCCCGGGCAAGACATTCCACCTGGCGGTTCCTGGGGTAATACCGAAAATGCCTCATGGACCACCTCGATTCAGTGTAGGAGTCAACGATGCATACTGGACAACTCCCCTGACAACTTCGGCAATTTCAGACCACCGGGCAGAAAAAGTCCTGCCAGGAAGGATGAATAACACCATCTGGATCGGGGGATGCGCTATTACGTTCGACCGGATATCAGCAACTCCTCCGGGAAGGAGAAGGTGAATATCCTGTTCGCAGAAGAGAAGATGCTGGAGTACTTCGCAAGGAAGGGTATAATGTCGATTGCATGCAACGATGACGAGATCTCCTCCGCTACCCATAGTGATAAATGCAGGTTCCTGCATTGGATCACCCCGAAAAAGATATTAAGGGAAGAAAGGAAGTGTATCTTAGCTCCCTTGGTATGTCGAAGCTGTGGTAGGTTGCGTCATTATCGGGGGAGCCCTTTTGAGGATTCAGCATAGCATTCCCCCGGCATGAATAGTACTCTCTTTAATGAACCTTCTCCCAAGAGTGCAAGAGGTGGGGTAAGGTTGGTTCTGTCGTATCTTTGCCAGATCTGATAAATGTGAGAAATTCATACGTGAATTCAATCCTCCTCTGAAAAAACAGAGTATTGGTACGGTAAAGAGTAATTCAGTATAATCTTTCTGAAGCAATTTGATGAACTTTAATCAGTCCGATTAACTTTTTGACCAATTATTCTGATAGATGAATTCATCGCTCCATTAAGTCGGAAAAAGTTGATAGAAAAAAGAGGACCATTAGGTTGAGGAGTTCTGTAAGGTCATTACAATCGCAACGAATTTCCCGATATAATGTATATTCTGACCGTTTACTGATGAGAATGATATAACTACAGCAAGCAATTTTTCTGTGATTACTCAAACAGATTATAAATTGACTTCTTCTGCCCCATCCCGGTAATATTGATACAGCTTTCGACCCCATTTCACCGCTCTGAGATCGTTTGAGAAGAGGTCTGTGGTAATATCGTAGATCCCGTCGTGATTGAATAACCCGAGGGAGAGGTTTTTGTCGCTCACGGTGAGTCCCAATTTTGGGGGATCATCAAGGACAAATATTTTACTGCTCGTTTGGGTGCCGAGTTCATGGATCTTATTGAAATCAGGTGAAGTAGAAATCTGGCTTAGGAGATCCTTTCCGATGATGGTTTCGACATATATCCCTTCACTGATTCGTTTCATAACGGCATCGGTATGGGCAGGACTTGAGATAGGGGATAAAATAAAGAGCTCTTTTGCTTCCTGGATCATGTTCAGGAAATTGAAGTAGACATAAAAAATTTCGACGTTCGTATCGGCAATGATCTCTGAATTGTAGAGATCTCCGATGGTGATGAAAAATTCATCCGGGATCGCCTCAGCGTAATGCTGGTTCCAGAAATTCTTGTGTTTTTTTGTGACAGCGTTGAAAAGTGCAATATCCTGAAGCTTATTTATCAGCAACCTTCCTACTAGGGTAATTTGATACTTCTGATTCGGGAACGTGATGAAGTTGTGTCCCTCCAAAATACGAATTTTCGGAATAAGTGCCTGCGATGAACTGCCGGTAATCACCCGCAGTTGACCGAGGGTTTTATTCCCTTCAGCCAGGGACTGAAGGATCTGCATCTGGAGCCGTGAACGAAAAAGGGATGAAATCTCACCCACGCTATCGGTATAGTGATCTGTCGACATGATTGCGGAATGGTTTGATCAATTCTATCGGATATTTCGGTTCGTTGAATGGTGGCGGCTGGAGATCCCTGTCTTCAGTTCATCGTATTTTTCCGGAAAACAGCTCTACAGGGAACTCTTTGGCTATTGCGTGAATCTTTTCATTTGTTTGGTGCGGCTCTGTATAATAGCTTACGAGATGGAGGATTTTTTGATAATGTACTTATGCACCTCCACCCCCTTCTCACCCCTTCCTCCTCTCAATCACCATCTCGCAGAAGGCATCCCCACGGCACCGGGCCTTTGCTACGGAGATAGTGAACCCGGGGTTCAGGGCAGAAACAGCGTGCTCAACATAGGCCTGGCAGATGCTGCCTACCTGGTTAGGAGTACCCTCACCTGCACGCTCCTCCCCAAACATCGCACACCCGGTCAGGCGGATGACCGCCTCGTCGGGGAATCCTTCGATATACCGTGTCTCGAACTCCGGTCCGAACAAGATGACCGAGATGGCCCCGAGGGTCTGGACGAGGTCTGCAGCATTCTCCCTCGGCATCCTGTACCGGTCTGCGATGGCACGAATCTCGCGGGCCATCTCTGAAAACATCCTGTCCCTGTAGGGGGCAATGCTGGCGCCGCCCGCCGGTTCATGGCCGAGCGCTACGACAAGACGGGTGAGCACGTGCGTGGCCATCGTCCATCGGGTGGCTTTGGGTATGTCTTTTACGCGTATCATATTCTCACACTGGAACTATGGTGGTCCGCGATCGGGCGGATTGGTATCCTGAATTCTCTCTGTTCAGTATAAAGCATTTTTCCAGGAGCATGGCGTGTGAGGTGATGACCCGAAACAACGATTCCACCTGTTGTATCCTCATGGCCCCGCACTATCCCGGGTCAGCCTGATCTTTATCCTGGGCAACATCAAAAAAAACCGGGAACAAAGCCTATATTTGTCAAAAACACATCAGGTTGAGGATTGGAAGATTGCAGGATACCCATGATCCCCCCTGAACTCATTCTGCCACTCACCATTTTCATCGCAAAGATAGTTGAAACGAGCCTCGAGACGATTCGCACGGTCTATGTTACCCGGGGTCACAAATATCTTGCAGCCGGTATCGGGGTGGTCAAGATGGGGATCTGGCTCCTCTCCACCGGACTTGTGCTGACGAATCTTGACAACATCGGGGGCATCATCGCCTACATTGCAGGGTATGGCATCGGTACGGTGCTCGGGATGGAGATCGAGGACCGGATCAGCCTCGGGAATGTCGTGGTCCGGATCATCAGTATGAAAGACCCCCAGCCACTCGTCACCCGGCTTTCGGGTATGGGATACGGGATCACCCGGATCGAGGGTTCGGGAGCGTTCGCTTCATCCGTCGCCGTCCTGCTGATGGTGGTCCCGCGAAAAGCACTCGATCAGCTGGTGTCCCTTCTCAGGAACGAGTATCCCGACCTCCTCTACACGGTGGAGGATGTCCGGAAGGCAAGCGAAGGGGGGAAGATCTTCCATGGAAAAGAGAGCAGCTGGATCTCCCGCTTCTTCGGATGGTAATCCTCCCTTTTTGTTCAGTCCTGCAATGACGGAGCGATGATCATTGTGTAAGATCCGGTGCCCACCGGGAAGGTATCGCTTTTTTACAAAATATGAACCCCTGACTGTTCAGCCAGGGCAATTTCCTGCAAGGGATGTTCACCCGTATCCTGAGAGCAAACAGGGCATTATGTATAGCTATTAAACGGTGGATGAAGAATAATTATACTTAGTTTCAAATTTTTCAAGAGTACGAACGATCATTTGCGTTTCCGGGTATGCATGAACGACGAAGTAAGGCAACTGTTCCGGTTCCTCCAGCGACTCCTTGACAGCTGTGCCGATCATGACGTCATCACTGATGCACTGGTCTCCCCTGCCGATCCGGAGGCCTATCGGGCAGCCCTTGACGGGATCAGGGAATGCTGTTGCCGAATCAGGGCTTCCGGTGTCACCCGGGAGCAGCTGGCCTGCGTCATCTCCGGAATGGATCAGTCGTTCCCTCTCTTCCCCGGCGGGACCATCAACCCGGTGGCCGTCATCCCGTTGATCCTTGCGGAATTTACGGCTGCACAGGAAAAAATGATCTGTTCTGCCTGCAGCGAGTGGGGTATGGCACTCGACCCTGCGAAACCGGAAGAGACCGGTACCATGATCCGTGCTGCCCTCTTCCCCCTCTCCCTTGCCGACCTGCTCTCCCCCCAGGTGACCCACCTGCAGCGTTTTTCCGCGTTCCTGGCACTGGAGGGAGGAGAAAAAATCCCGCTCCCGGGGACAATACCCTTCTTTGAGGCTGATGACCGCATCCTTATCGCCCCTTCTGATGATCCAGCCCTCTTTGCCGGGCAGATCCATCCGGCGGTGTTCCGTTTCCTTGTACGGCAACGTATCCTCTCCGACCCGTTCTTTCCGGACCTCGTCAGCCAGGCACTGGGGGATATCGGCGCGATCCGGGAAGGCGGATGTGATGCGCTTGAACGGATTTTCCCGGATGAGACCCCTCCTGCAGGGGTACTTTTCAGGGCCGGGCAGGCATTATTCCGGGAATCGGGGCCGGTGACCGATGTCAGGACACTCTTTGGGCTGTCTTTCCGGACGGGTGCAGCCGGAAAAGGAATTGACTTTGCCGGCATGGAACAACGCTCCGGCCATGTGCTCGCAGGGGTGATAACTGCTTCATGCGACCAGGCGGGGATCACGCACATCCTCGATTTCATCCGATCCGTTGCAGGCAGGCCCTCGGGAAGGGCAGAGCCGGGCCCCGGACCTGCCCGGGATCTTGAGAAAAGCATGCAGGAGATCGAACAGCTCCTCCGGGCCGTTACCGGGGAATATGGGTGGAGGGCTGCACCCATGCACCCGGAGTCCTCTGTTTTTCGGCCGCTCCTTGACCTCTGGCCGGATCGTCACCTGATCCTGTACGACCCTGCCGAACTCGCCTTCCGGAGTGCCGAAGCGATACGAGCGCTTGTCATGGAGGCATGGTATTGCCAGACGTTCCGGCTGGATACATCCGGGTGCGATAGCCCCGACGATCCCTGGTTCCCCCGTCTCGCCAGGATCGTGCATATCCCGCGGGCAGTGAGGAAGGGATCCCTCCTCCATCCTGGTGTCCCCAAGTGGATGACCCTTTTTTGCAGCGAGGAATACTCCCCGGTCAACCTCACTGCAGCCCGCTCCCGCATCAGCCGGCTCCCCCTCCCTGACCAGTTCCTCGAGGGGGCACTGTACGAGGCCCGCACGGGATCTCCCGCAGCACATATCAGGGACGAGGCAATCCTCTACGCTCTCAAGGTGATGCATGAGGCAAGAATGGAGATACAGACCGCCACGGACGAGGAGTGCATAAGGATCCTGCGGGACCGGGTCTGGCCGCAATTCAGGGAGATCTGCCTTGCCACTTCCGGGTATGGGGTGGCGGGGCCGGTCTCTTTTGCGGGAACAGGGAAGGGGAGAGATATCCCTTTTTCCCCCCGGGGAAGCACAGCCCGCGAGAACACCTCGGTCCAAAGCCCCCAGCTGCCGTCATCGGACTTTTCCGGGCGGGTGCTCACCGGGGAGGGAGGGAGCCTGTCCGAGGATGGCGGACTTCCCGTTCCCACGGGGGCTGCCGGTGCACCCGTGCAACCCCGCGAACAGGGCGGCAACCACCCCCGGATCGATGGAAGCGGCGATGGCTCTGTGCCCGGTCATGGTCCAGGGGGACCACGGGACCTCTCGTCCGGGCTATCGGCTGCAGCGGGCTCTCTGATGGATGCCTGCACCCGGAGCAGGGAGCTGTTGGATGCCCTTCCCTCACCCAAACATAGGGACGGTCCGCTGCCTGGCACCCCTCCGGCAGAGCCAGAGGAGATGGCATCAGCCCTGGCCGCGCTCTCCCGGAAGATCGACGACCTGGCAGGGTCGCTATCGCAGCAGCTCCGCTCGTATAATGACACGCACCCTTCAGGACCCGGGGGATCCAACCAATCAAGGGAAGAACTCGACGGGTTGCTCAAGGTGTCGGAGCAGGTCAGGAATGGTGCAAGGGAGTATAAGGAGTCGGTAGAAGAGCTCGGACGCGGCATGAAGGCAGGCGGACCCGGGAACAATATCTCCGGGAATCTGACCGGGATCACCAGGAAAGTGCTCGAGGAACTCCAGGAAGCAGGGGCAGAGTTCCAGCGGCTTTCAGCAGATTCGTCCCTGCTCCAGGAGGATCGAGACCGGCCTGCGATCCGTTTGGCTGATGCCGACAGTGAGACTGCCTCTGCAATGAGCCTCCGCCGCATGGGACACCTGGCTCCAGCCTTTGTGGCCGATACCGTCTACACCCCGGACGTATGGGAGAATTTCTCCTATTTCGATGCTACCTTCGATGAAAGCCCTGCAAAAGAGCCGGAGGGACCCTCAACAGGCCGATCTCCCCGTGCGGAAACAGCGGAACGGATATTCGACCAGGCCGGGCAGGCGCTCTCCCGCGATGCAGAGCAGTACCTGAGCGCCCTGAAGCAGAGGACAAGGAGCGACTGGGAGACCATGGACGAGCGAGCGGAACGGATTCGCAAAATTGCCCAATTTGAGTCCCACGCGGTTGGGCGGGACGATTACTCGGATTACCAGCGGTTTTACCAGCCGGTTGCAGGCCTGATCATGGTGACCAGAAAGAACATCCAGCAGGCGCTCCAGAAGAGCAGGGCAAAGCGAGACCTGAATGAGCTCGCGAGCGGTGAGGATATCGACGAGGAGAACCTTGCCGCGGTCAGGACGACGATGCGGATCTTCCGGGACAGGGGAAGAGAGCCGGACAAGACCCGGTGGGTCCTCTCGCTCCTGATCGATGCGAGCAGCAGCATGCACGATGAGACGGTTGCAAAGAAGCTGCAGGTCGCGATCCAGGCAGCGATCCTCTTCGGGGAGGCAATCAACCATATCCCAGGGATCCGGTTCGAGATCGCGGCATTTTCCGATACCGAGTATATCCCCCTGAAACGCTACCAGGACGAATGGAATATCCACCAGGGATGCTACCTGATCCGGGAGGTGGTCCGTGCCACCGGGGGAACCAATGATGTGGGAGCGGTCAGCAGCGCTCTTGACCGGATGAACCGTCTCAAGGGGGGAGCGGGTGCGAACAGGATGATATTTGTCATAACCGACGGCCAGTCAGGAGTTGGCGGGAGGGACCAGATGCGGGCGATTTTGAAGACGAACAAGGACACGAGGATATTTGGATGGGGGATAGGGCCGGACATGGAGAAGGTCGAGGAGACCTATCTGCCCTACGGGACATGGGTCCCCGATATCGCAGAGCTGCCACGGTCCCTTGGAGAGGTGCTCAGGCGGGAGCTCGGCCGGCCTGCCATGGCCGGGTGGAGAGAAGGCCGTCCAGAGGATACCACGAAACGCGATGAGGAACCGGCAGGAGGAGGCGTATGCACAAACTGAGCAGTCTCGGACCCCTGAAGGTCGCAGCATGGCGGCCAGGCAGACGGGTGCAGGTCGCCACCAGTCTTTCCATCGGAGCTATCCAGATCCCTGCGCCCGAAAACCCCCGCCTTCTTCTCGTCCCTGAAAATATTGCCTACCTGCAGCAGATGTGGGATTCACTCCGGATGCCTTCACGGAACAATCTCCTGGTGACCGGCGAGTCAGGGTCCGGCAAGACCACGCTTATCCGGTATCTCGGGGAGATATACCGGCAGGTCTCCCTGGAAGCGGCGAATGGGATGCATGACCGTCATGCTGCGGCTCACGCCAGGGAGAGGGCTGCCTCGTTCCAGACCCGGATCCTCACGTTCCATGAAAATCTCCGGCGGTCGGATATCACCGAGCGGAGGCATTATGGCGAGGCTGGCGAGGACAAGACCGGCTGGACGATGAGCGATGTCATGGATGGGATGGTTGCCGGAGACTGGAACATCCTGTCGGAGATAAACCGGACCGGGGAGGATGTGCAGGCCGAGTTCAACGAGCCGCTCGAAAACAAGGCAAAAAGTCTTCACCAGCGCGTGATCCGGGGTCATCCTGACAGCCGTTTTATCGCAACCGTCAATCCGGTAAAAAGTGAGGGCAGGGGGATCTACGAAGGCAAGGTGATGAGCGGGGAGTTCATCAACCGGTTCACGAACAAGGTGCATCTCCGTTATCTCTCCCAGGACCAGGAGTTCGAGGTGCTGAAGAGCTACGGCCCCGGGGTGGACGACCCGGTCATCGACCGCCTCATCGCGATCGCAGGCGACATCCGGAGGGACTATGCAGAAGAGCACGGAGTCGTCCCGTTCCCCGTGACGACCCGTGCCCTGATCCGGATGGTCCGGCACCTCGACCGCTTCCCAAAGGACACCTCCCTCCTCCGCTCCCTGTTCTGGCGCAAGGCATACTGGCTCGACGAGCGGCTCCACCCGCCCATCGCCCTGAAACTGGTCGGAGATCTCCTCGATCTCCATGCTATTCTGGACCGGGAGCACCCCCTCCATGCACGATCACGCGTGACCAGGGAGGGGGGAGACGGTTCCCCGCATCTCCAGATCGGCACGGTCTCACACCCGATAGGTCCCGGAGGGCCCTACGTGCCGGATACCGTGATTGAGGAAGTGCAGCAGAACCTTGCCGACCTGGAATGGATCGTCAAAGACATCGTTCTTGGGGAGAACATCCTGCTGATCGGGGAGGCAGGGGTGGGCAAGAACAAGCTCGAGAGCTACCTTGCGCACCTCCTCAACCACAACCTCCTCGTGATCGGGATGAGCGGCGAGACACGGGTATCCGATCTCCTCACCTACCGGAGTTTTGGGGAGGAGGAGGCAGGCAGGACCGGTGACACCGCAACGCTCGGCCTCCAGGCGCTGACGGATCCGGATCACGGGTGGATGATTGTACTCGACGAGGCAAACAAGGCCCACCCCGGGGTGCTCGTCTCGTTCAACGATCTGCTGCAGGACCGTCTGGTCCGGTTACCTGGCGGCAACGTGGTCCCGGTCCGGGCTTCCCTCTTTGTCAATATCAACCCGAACCGGCCCCCGTACGAGGTGAATGACTTCTCGTTCGAGTTCATGGACCGGTTCTCCATCCACACCATCCTCCACCTTCCTGCCGACCAGGCGGTCGAGGTGCTGAAGAAGAAGTATCCCGGTGCCGATGCAGACTTTGTGAGCGATGTCGTCCACGGATTTTATTCGCTCCATCCCCTCTACAGCAGTGGCATGCTCTTCGAGCCAGTGACGATGCGAAACCAGGAGGCGGCGATCGAACGGGGGCTTCAGCACCCTGACAGGGCCTGCAATCTGATCGATCTCCTCACTGCCTGCTACGGGCCAAAGGACGGGCGTGAACTGCATGCCATCCAGGGAGCACTCCAGGCTGCAGGGTTCGACCGGAATGTTCTTTCCGCAGCCCAGGCACTCGTGCAGTACCGGGAATTCTGGGAGAGGGATAAAGGGGACGAGGAGAAGGCAGTCGCCCTTGCAGAGACCTACCGGGCGATAGGAAAACCTTCTGCGGCACAGGAGGTCATCCGGGAGATGTTCGGAAGAAACCCCGGGCGGGACTGGGTCTTTTCCCTGATGGCGGCGTCTCTTCTCCTCGACAGCAACCAGGCTGGCGAGGCGGAACGGGAGATCCGGAGCGGATTTTCCGAGGGAACAATCCTTGCCATGGACAACTGCGAGGAGTACGCAATCCTCCTGAGCGATGTCAGGATCGCTGCCGGCATCCCGACCGTTTCTCTCGAAGCAAAGAATGTCCGGACTGGGGCATTCGCGCTGATCGTCAGCATGCACGATGACCCTGCCCCCTCCCTGCGCCGCATGTCCGGCGAGTATACCCTCACCTTCTCTGACCAAAAGCACAACCTGGCACTCTACGAACGGTTCCCTTCAGCAGTGGAGGACCCCGCAATCGCGCCTATCCATGAAGACATGGCGACTCTACAGGGTGCCCCTGCCCTGCTGAGTGCTCTTGTGAGGGATGCAGTGCACCTGGGCGGTTTCATGCCGGGGTTCCGCAGAGCGATCTTCCAGCTCCCTTCACCTCCCTGGACCGGGCCCGACCTGGTGCATGGCGACCTGGTCAACGAGCTTGTGGACGGTGACAGCCGTATCCGCCTTGTCGCCCAAAAGGAGGACGGGTGGACCATCACGATCACCAGCCCCGGAACCGCTCATCGAAAAGCCGGGTGGGGCCCACGGAAAGGGGAATTTTTCTGCGATCTCCTGGAAGGGGGTGAATTCCGGGTGCCGGTATCCGAAGACCCGTGTCGTGGCCTGACCTGGCAAGGCTCTGCAAAGACCCTCACGCTCCTCCTTCCCGATGACCTGGCAGGTGGTATCGGCGAGGATATCACTCCAGGGAATGCACGGGGAGAGGGGCTGGGGTTGTCCGTGCTCCCTGCGGGTGTATACCATTCCCGCATCCTCGCCCCCCTGCTTGCTGATGTCTGCCAGCGGCTCGAGCGGATTTTCCAGTACTCCCGGCCGCTCTCAGGCTTTGCTTCGCCCGGTTTTGGCGATATCGTCTATACCCTCTCCCCTGGTTCAGGGATGAGTATGGCGGTCCTTGTAGAGACAGACGGGTTTGGCCCGGTATTCGGGGAACTATCCGCCCCGCTTCAGGAAGATAGCTCTTCCCCGCAGTCTGCGCTGCCCGGCCAGGACACCGTCCTGGAACGGATGATCATACCGTTTCCCCTCCTGGATGACTGCGAGGTATGGCACACACAGGCGACTTCCTCGG
>CAZRAQ010000057.1:0-11074 GCA_964598015.1 uncultured Methanoregula sp.
CGGTCAGGGATCCGGTTCTCGAGATCAGCAGCGGTGACGGCGAGATCCACCGAGAGCACTCCGTCTGAGAGATCCGCGTTCCTGATGAATGGGAGCTTCGGGATATGGAAGTTGTCCGGGAACTGGTCACGCATCTCGATCCGATAGTCGTTCACCACGATCTCGCGGATCCCGAGCCGGTGTTTCCCGAGCGTCGGTGCAACCTGTTTCCTGAACCGGAAGAGCGCATCGTGGGCACGGGTGTATGCCCCGCTCTCGATCGTCAGGATGAGCACATTGCCCGAAAAGGTGGATCCCGTGATGTGGCCGACCTCGGCCGGATCCGCTCCTTTCGGGACTCCTTTTGCAAACAGCACCCTGTTCGCTTCGTCGATCAGCGCCCGGCAGGCACCCTCTGCCTCGGGGGTAAACGGGGCGCTGAAACGCAACTCTGCTTCTAATCGGAAGCGTACCTGCATAGATCCTCCGCTATTGCACAATTCATAAGGTAATCATCCACCGATGCGATGAGGGAACGGATCTTCCCCGATCTCACTTCTGTCCTGACGTCATCCCCGCATGCCGTGGTATGCATGTTCGATAGGTTGTCAGGGGAGAGAGCCCCTGCAACGCATCCGGCATGACGGTGCCGGGTGATAAGAATCCCCTCGATCTCCATCATGCAACTCCCCTTTTCGCAAGAGCTTCCCGGAACTCGCCGATCCGTGCACAGGTGATCGTCGCACCGCCTCTCTTTGTGTGGCCCCCGCCAAACCCGCCGCACCGGACTGCCGCATCATGCATGGCATCACCGAGATTCAGGTCTGCTGCATCAGGAGCACGGGCTGAGATATGGCAGAGGTCCCCGCTCCTGGCTGCGACCAGCACGGGCCGGTCGAGCAGGGTATCCCGTGCCAGGGTATCGGCGACATCGCTTGCCACCGACACCTCGTCCACTTCGTAGAACCCGTCAGGGATCTCCCCGATTGCCGAGAGCGACCGGATCACCCTGAGCCGGTGACCCGTTGCGGCGTCCCATGCCTCTCCGGCCCCTTCGGAAGAACGGAAGCAGAGGGATGCGGCAAGACCGCCCTGACCGCATTTGCCGCAGGCATCCACGACCGCCGTGAACGCATGGGCGTCGGGGATCACTTCGCGGTCGAGGAAATACCGGTCTCCGTATAATGAGGTGAGGGTGCGTTCCGGGACAAAGGGGCTGATCCGCAGGACAAGGAGCGAGAGGAGGGTATCTGCTTCAAGCATCCCTTCCCCTGCCGCTGTCTCGATGAGATCGGCAACCGCCATCTCGTCGCCGCTGATCCGGGGCAGGTAGGGGTTGATGCTGAAAAACAGCCGTTCATGGAGGTCCCTTCCTGCCAGCCGGCAGCCCCTTCCTGTGGTGATCACCGCGTCTCCCATCGCCTCGTTGAAGATCTCCAGATTTTTCCCTGCAAGCTCCTGGTCATCCCCGATAATGCCGAGCATGACAAGGCCTGCGAGGTCACGGTTGTCCCCGAGCTGGCGTGCGACAAGGTACGCAGCCCCTGCTGCCGAGAGTTCCCGTTCGGCATCGATCCCTTCGAGCCGGGGATTGACATGCAGTTCTCCTTCGAACCGGGGGATATGGTGATCGATCACCATCACCCCTTTCGGAAGGTCCTCGAGCCCCGATCCAAGGTCGCAGAGCACGGTCGCGGTCTCTTGCGAGAGGGACGCGGGGCTGATGCGGTGCTGTATCCGCAACCGGAACCGGATCCCCTTCCGGTAGAGTGCAGTGCAGAGGATAGACCCCGCCGCGATCCCGTCCGCATCATGGTGGGCGTAGACCTCGACAAAGTCCTGCCGCTCGAGATGGGAAGCGACCCTGGAGACGGCTTCTTCGAGGGACATGAGGGATCAGCGCGAGAGCAGGATCTCCGCGGTTTCCGGCTTGTAGCTCCATCCGCCTGGGAGCCGTCCGCTGGAGACGTAGTACTTCACCAGTCTGCGGACTTTGGACTCGGTCAGCTGCAGCTGACGTTTGTTGTGCAGGTCGTTTTTGTTCTCCACCAGGTGTTTCCGGAGGCCGAGTGCCTTCATCATCAGGTTGCGGAGATCCTCGGGAATGTCGGACTGCAGGCCGTTGTCCTTTATGATCTGGTCGATCCGTTTTCCCATGACCAGCTTGACGTCAGGGACGCCGTACTGGTCACGGAGGACGAGGCCGATCCTGCTGCTCGAGTAACCCTCTTTTTTCAAGTCAACGATGACTTTCTCGATTGCTTTCACGTCGGTATTTGACCAGGCGGGAGCCTCGCTGCGGTGCGGGCGTACCGATCCTGAATCGCCTCTCCGGCGTGCGTGTATACGTGCCATGGTTCACCTTCCTCAGGCGCCATGTAAATCCGGAAAAAGAGCCGCTTCTGCTGACGCTCCTGTAATCCCCTAGCCCTTGCAAGGCCGTGCTCAAGAGCACGTCGGACTTACACATGCCAGCACAGTCTATTGTGCCTTCCTATACTTCAGGCCGGGCAGATATTAAGGGTATCGACAGGATCAGGCGGGAGAACGCCCGTACCGGTTGATGAGCGAGATCAACCCGGCAAATCCTTCCAGCTCCATCAGGAGGACTGCGTCCCTCCCCATCCCCATACTGGTCTCCGCGTCGGCTGTGAGCGTTTCGGGGCCGCGAAGCACGGTCCTCTCCTTTCCGTCAGCCGCAAAGATCCGTTCGGCTTCATGGTCATGGACAAATGCCCGTCCCGGGATGACCACAAGATCGTCCATCTCCCCTGGATCGAGTGCCTCCAGGTCATCTGCGGTGATGAGGCAGGCGATCTCTTTTTTGGTCGGCAGGACATTCACCCCTCCTCCGCGTGCATCGAGGATTGCCTGGATGAAGGTTGCAGCGATGCTCCCGGTGATCACGGTGGCGCTCCGCTGGAGGAGGGGAAGTTTGTCGAGCAGATCAGGCTCGTTCCTGATGGCAAACGGCGACCCTAATGCCGGATCCCAGAGCGGGGTCCCGGATATCTTCATCGAGAACCTGCTGGCGAGATCGGTCACCATGTCCTGGAACTCCTGCGGGGACTGGACCCGCTGCCCCTTGATGACCGGCGAATTGCCGAGGATGAGGCCCTGGTCGGTCCGGTTGGCAAACCGCATGAGGATGAGCCCTTTTGCCCCGCGGTCATCGAGCCAGCGGCAGGTCTCTTCGAGCGCTTTTCCATCGTTGATTCCCGGGAGGACGACCGCAGCCCCGTAGACGTCGATCTCGCCGCAAAGATGCTCGAGGATTTTCAGGGAGACTTCTGGAGTCGGGTCATGCATGTACCGCTTTCTCTTTGCCGGGTCTACAGAGAACACGGTGAATGAGATCTCGGAGAGCCCGTGGTCGATCAGGAACGGGGCAATCTCCACATCGTCAAAACCTTTCCCGCTGGTGTACCCGATATGGAGCGGGACTTCCATCCCTGCGAGGAGCTCGATCAAGTCGGTAAACTCCGGGTAGCAGCTGGGATCTCCCCCGCCGCTGATGGTGACCCGGTCGAGATCCCCGGTCATCATCTGGAGGGTGGCGAGCGTCTCGTCCCCGATCTGCCGGAGACTCTTCCAGCCCTGGTAATACTCGCGAACGCTCCGGCTGCAGTAATCACACCCCACCTTGTAGGGCGGGCAGTAGCGGCACCCGAAAGGCCGGGTCTCTTTGACGTGTTTAAAGTAGCAGTACTCGCAGTACCCCCGGCAGTTGACTCCCGGCTTTCCGCCGATATCCACGGTGAGCTGCGCCATCTGGTAAGTATTTTCGTGCTCTCTCCGGATTAATACATCCATAGGGGCCGGGGTGTCTGGGTAGCGAAAGAGAGGGAATGGTGATGGAGGGCATCGTGGTCTTTTGCCGGACCGTACACATTGAGTCGGGGCATACGATCAAGGGAAGGAGGGGAGAGGGAAAGGCGGTATCACGGGATTTGACGTACTGCATGTGCAGGACGGGGGAGGGTCGTTATGTGCTTCAGCACCCGGTGCAGTTCGTTCTTTTCATCGCTGGCCGAAATTAACCGGGTTCAGGCTGCCATGATACAAACAACCGGCTCTTGTCCCCCTGGTCGTGGATGGGGTGGGAAGAGGGATCACCACCGCCATCCATCCTCTCTCTTGTCCTCCTGGTCGTTGAGGTGGGTAGTTCTTTTGAATGGTCACCGCCTACACTGGAAGTACAGCATGCGGAAAAGCAGGGAAATCCTCCTTCGTCTCTATCATGACCCGGAGTACCGGTTTGCCGATGTGGAGATCTGCTATGTCAACAGGGGTGCCCCTGGAGACATGAGTTGCATCGGGGGGGACCGGATTATCCGCCTTGATCCCTTTTACATCGAGATCGAATCACCTGAGGGAACGACTGCTATCCCCTATCACCGGCTCATCCGGATTCGTTACCAGGGGCAGACTGCATGGGAACGGGCACGGCCACGTGAATCCGGTTGTGGCTTATAAAAAAGCAGGGGTTAATCCAATTTTCACGGGGGGAACTTCCCTCCCATTGAGGACTGAGAATATATCGTAACCCCCGTTCCAAATCGTTCGCGAAACAAGGTACCCAACACTTTGGAAAAGGCCTATCGCGTTGTGGGGGACGCCACAGCAGCGGGGGTGAGCCGAAGGCGCCTCCCCAAGAGCGTCTTTATACAGAGGAGCCTTGTGGCAGGTACGGAAAATGAGGAAGTGAGCCTATGCCTCTCCTTCAGCCAAACGGAATGGTGACGTCCATCCCTTTCGGCACCTCCGGGACGCACGACAACCGGGTGAAGCGCGCCGCGGGCTGCATCTCGTTGTAGAGGGTGTCACTTGCCTGATCATAGGTCAGGGTTTCATCATTCACCGCTTCCACGAGATCGTCGGTTATTAAATCCTGGATCAGGATCTGGCCGGAGAGGTTATAGGTATGTTCAGTTGCAGCGATCCAAGTGCCGGTAACAAGGAGCCCGTACGTGAGGGGTTTTTCCTCATCACGGGGGAGGGCAACGGCGATATACTGATGATCGACCTTGAACAGGTAGAGAAACGCTGCAGGACTCTCAGCTGCAGGCTCGTATTGCCAGGCACCGATGATCGGATCCTGCCCTTCGCATTGGATGTTCGTCCCCTTCTCTTCCTGGGTCATACAACCGGCACATGCGATGCAAAGGAGTAAACAGACAGTGAGATATGCGATTGCGTACTTGGTCATGGGTAAAATGATCTGAGCTCACTAATCGTGAAATGTTTTCTCTTTGGTGGACCTCTCACCATCTCTGGTACGTGGTGATGAAGGGCGATCCGCTCCTTCTCATGTCGTATCCCTCTTTCACCACTTTTTTTATCATGGAACGCGAATGGTATATGGCGCCCCAGTGGCTTAGTTGGCAGAGCGGCTGACTTGTAATCAGCAGGCCCCGTGTTCAAATCACGGCTGGGGCTTGTAACTTTTTATTCAGAGCATAGCGATAGTTTTTTTGAACTCTTTTTGTTAATCCCAAAATTATGTCGAAAGAATCGAAAGACGCGAAGAGTAATCTGATTTCTTCACGGTTGTCTCTTGAATATGAAGCCCATGGATCTCCTTATCTCCCGAATAAGAGGGGTGTACATGTGCCTCAATAAAATCGACGAAATCCAGGATTTGGAAATTGGTTTCACCTCCGCGACCCGGATCGCCTTTCTTCCTCTTTCGGACCGCCGGGATGAAACAGAATATATAATGTAGATATTCCTATACTGTGAATTATCCAGGGGGCAGAACGGGGCATGCGTTGGATCAATCCGTTTGAAGGCATAGCTGGCATCGTGAACCGTTTTCCAGGTGCAGTTCTCGCAGCGATGGTAGCCCTCGCCATCGTGGCAATCATGTTCATGGGGGCAATTCCGCCCTATACGATATCGGACGAGTACATGGACAAGAACTCGCCCGAGGGGGTTGTTTTTGACACCTATAGCGCCCGCTACGTGCAGGACACCTACATCCTACTGATCCATGCGGGGGATATCACGGACCCGGAGCTCCTCTCCGACCTCCTCATCCTCGAGAAGCAGATCGGCCGTATCGAAAAGGTCAGTTCGACGATCACTATTGCGGACGTGGTTGCGCAGTCCAACGGCGGGGTAATCCCTGGCACGAGAGCAGAAGTCCAGGCAATAATCGACCGCCTCCCCCCCGACACGCGGGGACAGTTCGTTCCCGACCCGCAGACCCTCCTCGGGTACATCGTCCTCGACCAGGGGTTGCCAACGGACGTCTCCTTTAAAATTGAACCGGTCGTCGTCAATACCATCGCGCAGGCTACCCTCCCACAGGGGGTATCAATCGATGTGACCGGCAATACGCCGCTCAACTACGAGATCGCCGTGTGGATGACGATCAACTTCGTCCTCCTGGTTATCGCCGCGATGGTCCTCATGCTCGTCATGAAGTACTTCCTCTGGTCGAAGATACGATACTGGATACTCCCGGTCGTGCTCCTCACCTTCGGACTGTTCTATACGTTCGGTATCATGGGCATCCTCGGGATACCCGCGAACGATGGAGCTGTCGCGGCATTCCCCATTCTCCTCGGGCTTGGCATCGACTACGCCGTCCAGTTCCACTCGCGGTTTGACGACGAGTGCCGCGTTCACGACCGTGAGGAAGCGCTCTCACTGACGATCACCGCAGCGGGTCCTGCAGTCCTCACGGCTCTCGCGGCGACGACGCTTGGGTTCCTGGCAATGTTCATCAGCCCGATTCCCATGATCCGGACCTTCGCGCTGGTCTCCATCATCGGGATAGTCTGCTGCTACCTCACGGCGCTTTTTGGTTTCGGGGCATTTGCCCACGTTATGAAGTATGTCCCAAAAGCCCCTGGGAACACCATCGCAGACCGCATCATGACCGTCTATGACACCGGTCTTCGGGCGATCTCATCCGGGGTCGTGAAAATTGCCGTCCCGATCGTGCTCATCGCGCTCGTCGTTGCATTGGTTGGTATCTCGCTCGACCCCGGCATTCCCGTCGACGCTTCACAACAGTCACTTGCTCCGTCAGACATGCAGGCCGTAGTCGTTGCGGACGAGGTCGAGTCGATTGCGGGATCACTCACCCCTCTGCCGCTCTACGTCCAGGGCCTCGATCCCCGGACGATATCCGGGATCACGTGGACCGACCGCTTGTGCGGCCTTCTTGAGGAAAACTACGATAAAATCTCAAGTATCGACAGCATGTCCACCCTCGTCCGCTCGCACAACAACGGAGTTCTCCCAAACAACCAGGCAGAACTCGACCGCGTGCTCGCGTCCATCCCGCCGGATCAGCTCAGTCCATACCAGGTCGATGATACCACCTCGATCATCATGATCAACACGCTCGCGATGGAGATCAACGAACAGTGCGCCTTTTCGGACAACGTCGAGCGGGATATCGCCTGGCTTGGGCCGCCTCCCGGTACCATGGTCACCCCGACCGGGGCCTTTGCCCTTTACACCATTCTGACCAACCAGGTGATTGAAAACAAAGACCAGATGACATTCCTCGGGTTCGCCCTGATATTTGTCTTCCTGCTGCTCGTCTACAGGAAGGGGATTGCCCTGACGCCGCTCGTCCCAATCATCTGCGTTATCGGCTGGAACCCGATCGCGATGATCCTGCTCGGGCAGACCTACAGCATCCTGACCGCAGTCCTTGGCTCTATGACGATAGGGATCGGATCAGAGTACACGATCCTCATTATGGAGCGGTACCTCGAGGAATACCAGAAGTGCCGGGACGGGATAGAGGCGATGAAGCGTGCCGTCCGGAAAGTCGGCACCGCGGTCACGGTGTCAGGGCTCGTTACGGTGGCAGGCTTTTCCGCGCTCATGCTGTCGTCCTTCCCTATCCTCTCCGGATTCGGGCTTGCGACCGTCGTCGTGGTCCTCCTCTCGCTGATAAGTGCGGTCGTGGTGATGCCTGCGACCCTCGTGATTGCCAGCCGATTCGGAGCGGCAAAATCTGCTCCAGAAACCTGAATGCGGTGAATCCTTATTATTTCCTGTGTTTTCGCCAGGCGGACCACCCGGCATAGGCGAGGATTACGCCGACGCCCGCAAGTCCAATCATGACAGCGGGGCTCCCGGTTACTGCAGCGATGCCTTCGGGTGACTGGACGCTGACCCCGAGGCTGGTCCGGTCCGAGAGCATCAGGGCTCCGAGCCCGTCCCGGTATTTCACCTCGGTATCGAGCGGGTACTGTTTTCCGGGTATCGCCGATTTTGCAGAAATTTCAAACTGTGCGGTCCGTGTTTCACCAGACCCGAGAAACCCGAGCGCGGCAGTGTCCTTTGCAGGCATGATGAGGTGGCTCCCGATGACCCTTGCCTCGGCATCGGCTGCAGGGGAATCTCCCGTATTCGTGTACGATACGTTGATGACGGCTGTTCCGCCGGGGCTTATCACGATATCGGGGCTGTCCACCCTGAACTCGGCTCCTTTTGCCACCGTTATCCCAACAGGGACGGAAGGTGTGCTACGGGTGCTGCCATCGCTCTCGCGATACGTCCCCTGGAGGACAGCTGGATACGACCCGGCCGCGGTGTGATCTTTCACAGCGATCCTCACCCGTACTGGTGCGGTCATCCCCGGTTCGAACCGCCCGATGTAGGTGCTCCCTTCAACGAGCTGGAAGGTCACGTTGTCGGACGGCACAACGGTAAAGACGACCTCGCTTCCTGTCGCATTGCCGACATTTTTCACCTCGCAGGTCAGGTATCCCTGGGTCCCCGGGAGGAGGTTCTCCTGCTCCACGTGGAGGAGAGCCGGCCTGACCTCGGGTTTGATGGTGATCCCGATAGGAATGGTCTGTGACATCTCGCGGTAGAGCGGTTGGATCGTCGTATATTCTGCCCCTGTCATCGGTATCCCGTAGACGTAACGGTACGTCAGGTCAAGGAGGATGGTGCGGTTCCCCGGGAGGGCGTCCGTATCAACGGTCCCCTGGAGGGTGAGAGGGACCTTCTCCCCAGGCCTGATATCCCCGGCCAGGACCGGCAGACTTTTCAGGCTGACCGGTGCATCGGACGTCCGGGGGTTCACCACGAGCCCGAGTGCCGTGCGGGGGTCGTAGGTGTCGGGGGCGAGGAGCGGGGCGACCTGGACCGAGGTGTCCTGGTCCTCGTTCGTCAGAATGACGGTCATTGCGAAGGTGTCGCCAGGGTAATACCTGGGGTCACCCACGACTTCTGCCGAGAGAACCGGCTCGAGGCCTGTGTCGATATAGGTATACCCGAGAGCGATGCAGGGGGGAGCTGACAGGATGATGCAGAGGAGGGCCGCAGCCATGAGGCGGGTGCAACGCCGGAATACGAGATAGCTCATGGCGGTTTGCCTTGGGATTCTCTCTTCTTTTTCCGGCGATACCAGAGGAACGCTCCCCCCGCGATGATGAGTATCACGAGGACCGCCCCGGCTATCCCGGGTGTCGGATCGGCCTGGACATCGATCAGCACCGGGATATTGTCGGAGGTGTAGGCAGTTGCGGCCGCGTCGGTGTACTGCACCTCGGAGTCTGCCGAGTACATCTTGACCATGGCACCGCCATCGGTTTTCACGCTGAACAGGGCGGTAGCGGACTCTCCCGGGCCAAGGTCACCGAGGTAGGCGGTGTCGTCATCGCTCGAAAACGGGCTGATGACGCTGATACGGGCCTTCGCATTGTAGACCCTCGTAGTCCCGGTATTCTTGTAGGTAACGTTCACGGTGTCTGTCGTGCCGGGATGGACGACCGAGGGAGTGCTCACCCGTTCGAACGAAACCTTGTCCTGGAACGATATCCCGGCAGTGACCGAGGGGGAGGTCGCAGCATCGCCGTCGAAGTCCTTGTATACCGCATAGAGGGACAGGGGATACGAAAGCCCCGGGTCCGCCTTGCCCGAAACCGCGACCTTGAACCGCGGCCGGGCGGTGCTCCCCGGGGGGAAATCCCCGATATAGACACTGTTGCTGTACGGGACGACCGGACTCGCTCCTTCGGGGACAAGGAAGAGGGTCGTGCCAATCCCCGTATCCTGGCCGGTGTTCCTGATGGTGAAATCGATGACCCCATCCCCTCCTGCGGCGAGGTCGTTCCCCTGGACCTTTTCAACGGTGAGGATCACCATCCGCCGGATTTCTATCGGCAACGGAAGTTCGGTCTCCGTGTCCTTGAAATAGTACGTCATGTCGGCGGTCCCCTCCTGCTCGATCCGGGGCACATAACTGTAACTGATTCTGGCAAGCATCGTGTAATTACCCGCCGGGGCGGCCTGCGGTATGTCGACAATGAAGGTTGCAGGGACGAGCTGTCCGGCCTGGACCTCCCCTATGATCTGAGGGTTGGATCGCACCAGCACCGGGGCATCTCCAGGGAGGAGCTCGATGATGGCGGACTTTGCGGTGGTGGGGAGGTACATGGGCTGCATCGAGAGGTAATGGTAGGTCTCGAGCGTCATGGTGCCCTTGTTCCCAATGGTCACCGGGAGCTCTGCGGTCGCTCCGGGTATCAATTCAGAGGTCGACCCGAGGGAGACAAAAAGATCGGGCCCCCCAGAAATATAGCGTTCCCCTGCCAGACAGGGGGTTATTGACAGTCCGATCCCGATACATGCGATTAAAATCGCCGTCATGATTGCCAAGCGATCCATCCAGGCCATTCCCCCACCACTCTCCAATGTCATGGTATTACGGGTTGGATTGTATTAATCTACCTCTCATGCATCAACCTTCCTGATGTTCCTGCTAAAAATGTCATCCCCTGATGGATGACAGCACCCTCTCGCGATGTGCAAGCAATTCTGCAAGGGAATGTTGGATCCTTCGATCTTACAAGGTAAGAATTAAAAGACTCTCATATTTTTACGAGGCATCACAAATTTTCGAATAAAAGGATTCGGTGATATATTGGAAGGATTGAGGGGGAATAAAATCTGCGTTGAATTCCCATGAATCAACCGGCCTATTAAATTCTTAATCTCCTCAATTTCGATCGTGTATCCCTTTTCCTTGCCATTGAAATAAGAAAAAAATTCCTCTTCACAGAGTCCGGAGAGGAGTACGGTACCTCAACAAGGCTCTCTTAGTAATCGCAGGAAT
>CAZRAQ010000058.1:0-11043 GCA_964598015.1 uncultured Methanoregula sp.
CTGCAAGGTCGTGGGCGATGAAGAGGCGGGCATGGTGAGCGGTTGGATGGTGCATCACGGGAAAGAGTGCTGCAAAGAAAACGGCGCCATGAGAAGCATGGTCGTAAAAGTGGTTCAGCATGGGCACGAAAGTGGTTCACCTGGATACACTTGCCCACCGGTTCGCATCTTTCGTTTCCTCTCATCATGGTATCCTGATTGACGAACGCAAACAATTTCGGGCAGAAAACAAAGAGTATCTAACCTGTCCGGAGAAACAACTCTGGAAGTGAAGGTTCATCATGACACGGAAGCTTGGCATCATCCTGCTGTTGCTCCTCGCCAGTGCTGTCGGACTCACCCTTGCGGCCTATTTTTTCGGGGTATTTCACTTCGACCTGAAGGTTGCGTTCGCACTCCGGGAAGCGGACAACCCTGCGGTAGTTGCACTCATGACCGCGGTCAGTTTCCTCGGCGACGGATGGGTCCCGGTGATCCTGGTCTTTGCGGTCGCTGCCGTCTGTGCCATAAAGAAGCGATGGATCGAGGCGGGATTCGTGGTCGCCACGCTGAGCAGCGGTATCCTTGCCGGGATACTCAAGATGCTGGTCGGCCGTGCCCGTCCTCCAAGCTTCACCTTCTCCCCCCAGGATATCTTCCAGTCCTTCAACCAGTACGCCTACCCCAGCGGCCACGTCCTCTTCTTCGTGGTCTTCTTTGGATTTGTAGGGTACCTTGCCTGGAAGTTCCTTGTTGGCTGGCAACGGTGGCTCACCGTTTCGATCTGCGCCTCCCTGATAGTGCTGATCGGCCCTTCACGAATTTACCTGGGGGAGCACTGGGTGAGCGATGTGATCGGGAGCTACCTCATCGGCACCTTCTGGCTGATCATCCTGATCCTCCTGTATCGTCTGGTGTTATACCGGAGAAACGGGATACCGTAGCAACATCGGTGCGCAAGGTATCCCTTGTGTGGGGTAATGCAGGGTCTCTCTCTTGAAGCAGAGCGGCCACATAGCAACATCGACGTAGATGGGATCGCTCGTGTGTAATCCCTAAAGGGCAGGCTGTGGTGGAGATCCATCGGGAATCTATCCCAGATCGGTGCAGGCAACTTCTTCTCAGGGGAATGAACCGGAGAATCTCCGGCACCTCTCCCGATTCTTCAGTATGTGCAATCGCTTTTCCGATGAGCAGCTACACCCTTGTGGGGGTGAAATGATTTGGTTTTGAAGCCAGATTGATGAAACCTCCCAGGTCATCCTCCCGGGAACGATAGAGAAAAAGTCGTGTATAAGGGCTGAATTCACCAGAGTTGCCATTACAACGTAAGCAGGTACCCCAGGTTTTTTCCGGCAGGTATCAGGTTCCTGTAATACCGGACGATACAAATCCCGATAAGAATGCCGATAATATTGGCGATGGTATCTCCGATGCTGTCAGCGATTCCCCCATTATAGGAGGTTGTGGCGATGACATCTATCAGGTACTCTGATATCTCCCAGGTTACCATCAGCACGACCGTTATCACGATCGCACTGATGAGGACGGTCCTCCATCTCACTGCCTCCCCGTAGTGATCAAGAACGATAAAGCAACAGATGATCAGCAGGAAAAGCGCCAGGGCAGAACATACATGGGCTATCTTGTCATAGAACGGTGAAAATTTCCAGTAAAACCTGCTGATTCCTCCAGCCACGTGGAGGAGGAGTGCGAGTGAGAAGACTGATTTGAACCCCGGGGGGAACCTCACGTGTGCGGCATACTCGAACAGGACAGGGAGAAGGGAGAGAACGAGCGAGGGGATCAGGACCGCCCAGAACCTGAATGTATCACCGATCATGAGTGCCTGGAAAGCGTAATAGATAAAGATCAGTGAGAATATCGCGAGGATACCATATTCAGCTTTGCGTATCAGGGGCAGGTTCATCGTTTGCGTATATTATGTAAGTACAGGGAATATTATAGTACCCCTTCATGCGCATGGTATCCGGCAGCCAAAAGAGGAAAATGATCGGATCATTTCAGGGAACGCTGGAAAAGACCGTTAGGTAACGCTGGAAAAGACATTCAGGAAAATTCCTGGAAAAGAATATCATTTAATCATGTAAAAGGATGTGCCGGATAAATGAGTGCCAGATCTCATCAGTATGGTAGCAATCCTGTCAGATCTCTGCCAAAATCCACCTTCCTTATACCTTCACCTCAAGGGAGTTCCTTTCAGCACTGGATGCACAGAGGATCACTCATGAGAGAGATGACCCTGGAAGGGCATAATGGTCCAATCGCAGCAAACAACTAAATAACATCTCGCATGACTTCTCCCACGTATGATTGAAGGTCTGATTGCAAAGGGCAAGGGATTCCTGTTGGAACCTTCTGCATCGTTTCGTAAGAGCCGGGAAGATTCGGTTGGAGCGGCATACCGTTACTTCGTGGTGCTCCTTATTCTATACACTATCCTTTCAGCAGTTATTGCCGTTGCGGCAGGGATGTACGCATTCAACGAAATGATCGTCCAATTGGGCCAGGCAGGGCTGGTGGGCGAAGTCCTCTCAGGAGCGCTCGCACACATGGGATCGTTTGTCGCAGCAATGATTCTCTTTGCAGTGTATCTCTTCTTCCTGATAGCCTTGTTCGGAATTTTTATCAAGGGACTGGCTCTTCATATCTTCGTCCTCCTTTTCGGGGGGAAAAAAGGCCCGGAACAGACCCTTAAAACTGCAATGTACGCAACGACACCATTTTTCCTGCTCGGCTGGATCCCCTATGTTTCCATTATCGGGGTGATATGGTACCTTGTCCTCATGGTTATCGGAATCCGTGAGATGCAGGAGATTGAGATGGGAAAAGCCCTGCTCGTTGTTGTCGTCCCGATGGTGCTCATCCTTATCATGGTCATCCTCGGTGGGATAGTCATCGCAGGACTTATCCAGGGATTTTTGAATATGATCCCCTTGCTCGGCTGAAAAACGCAGATATTTTCCTTTTTTCCAATATTTTTCCCGATAGAGGAGAGGTATCTCTCGGATCGGTGTGTATCAGGTACGATTGCAGAACGAGTACTCTCACGTGAAAGAAGTATCCGTTCCAGGAACAGGGGTTTTCTCAACGCGATACTGGATGTACAGATTTTTTTAATAGCAGTTGTGATCATACTTGGTGGTACAATGATGGAATTACAGGAAGACGAGAAGATCATCCTGAAAGATGATGCCAAGTCCGACTACTTTGGGAAGGGGACACTCTATATGACGAGCAAGCGGATTGTCCTCGATGTGAAAACGGGAGGGCTCCTCTCAAAGACCACTGAGGTGAAGATCGACAAACTGTTAGGGACAATAAAAGAGGTCACCGCTGCCGGTGGGAAAGAACTGAGGATACAATTCGAAGGAAGTGTTGAACCAACAACCCTCTATGTGGCAAACGCCGAAAAGTGGGCAGCAGGGATGAACAGTGCCTTAACGTTCAGTGGTAAGACGTGAGAAACGGGGCTGGGTCCCAACAAATTCTTTTCAACAGTGCTTCATCTGGACCGTGCAATTTTTTTGACCATGCAATTTCGAAACGACTCTGCAACAATACCAGCTCCGGTGAGAAGCATCGTTTCAGATCTGTTCCATTCTCCGCTTCAGCCTGATACCATTCACCAGCAGCATAACACCGAGCAATAGGGCAACAATCCCCAGGATCACTACCAGCAGCGCCAGGACTCCTTTCGGATTGATGAGGATCAGGCCCACAAGGCAGAGGGAAAGAATGGCGATACCAATCCGGCTGGCAAATCCCTCGGGAATTCCGGCACGGCCTTTGCGGGCACGA
Organism: uncultured Methanoregula sp.; assembly: GCA_964598015.1. Taxonomy (GTDB): domain Archaea; phylum Halobacteriota; class Methanomicrobia; order Methanomicrobiales; family Methanospirillaceae; genus UBA9949. Next base: position 3,802 of record CAZRAQ010000058.1, read on the forward strand.
CCAAACAGCATCACTGCACTGGCGAGCATCCACACCCCAAGGATCCCTAAAAGACAGAGTATCCAGAAACTCAGTGGCAGATAGAATGCGATGATTCCTGAAAGTGTGATGGCCATACCCCGGTAAAAGAGATCTTTTTTGAGGATCCGGACAGGTCCTGTGCTGATCGCTTTCATGACGGTGAACCATCCGATTCCGATCATGATCAGGGGAAGAAAGAGCAGGGTGATGCCACGGAACGTGAGCATGGGATTTGTGACAACAAACAGCCCGATAAGGACGATGAAGAGCCCCATCAGGACCTGGTCTCTCCAGGCCCTCGCCTGCCCTTCCAGTATCTTCTCTTCGTCCCCCGTCTTTTTCCGGGTACTTGCGATCAGGGTGCCGAATGTATCGCCGATCATCAGGAGGAGCGGGGCATCATCGATGAGATGAAGGAGAGGATGGTGCCTGGGGTCATGATTATCCAGGTGAACCCGCCATTCGGTTGCGGTTTCATGCACGTGATACTGCCCCTTTCGGTAACTTGCCATCGTCCCGGGAGAAGGAATATTGATCCGCGAGAGCTCCCATCCTGGATCCAGTGGTTCGGAGACCATATCTTTGGGTACGTCCACTTCCCAGACGCCATGGTGAAGAGGTCCCAGGAATTCATCGAGCGTTGACACAATTTCAGACCTGCCCGGATCACGCGAGTCACGGGTGTTGTATTCTCTGGTTGTATTCGCTATATGTTCATATTAGCCATGTCGTATCCTTTTTTTCGAATATTTTGACGGCCGAGAGAGGCGAAAAAAAGGCACGCTCTTATCTCGCAGGATCCGGGATCAGTTTATGAGATCGTTGGAGATGCGCTTGTGCATGGGGTAAGACAGTCTACAGGCGGAGTTGAATAACGGGCTTTCATCAGAGTGCAATGCTCCCATGGGATTGATACTCTTAGAATTCAGCACAACAAGAGTGCCCATTCAATGCTCTCTCAGATGGATCAATATCGGAAAAGCCTCCTTTTGGACCTTTGTGTCTGCGGCTGCTCTGGTTGTTTCAGGTCCCCTGCTTTTTGAACACAAGGAGTTTTTTTTCATCGTAGTAGGAGAGGGTCAATTCATCCTGGGCAACAGAGTAACGAGTCGCATTACGGATGTGGAGGAGATACTGCTGTTCGCTGTTCATTACCCCCTCAGGAACAGTGCAATACTTCTCGGTAGATCCGATCTCACTGAATGAGATGATCTCCCCTTCGGTATGGTAACTCCCGGAATAATTATTGCATCCGGTTGTCCCGCCCATCAGTCCATCCGGCCTGAATTCGAGCAGTATCATGCTTTCAGGGCCAGGAGCAACCAGTTTACCGCCCGCATTGTACGCGGTGAGTCTCCAGGAATTGCCGGTGAGTCCGTGAGAGGGGGAGAACGGAGCCAGGCACCCTGCCAGACAGACTGCTATCAGCACATAGAGTAAGACAAGGAGAAATTTCCCATGCATAGTTCTGCTGCATTATCATTGCAGGTAGTATATTATTGATTGGTTCATTGGACCAGAGTGGGAATCGTTCATTTGAGCGAAAATCCTTATTTGACAAAAGATGAGGGGTGAGGACTGCAGGGATAAAACGGAGTTGGACCGCTCTCTTGCAGTGGCATCAGAAGGGGGAACGTTGCTCAGTGACCTCTGCAAGCGAGCTCTCTCCCTTCCGGTTCCTTCATGGAAGAGCATCAGGGAAATGCCCGGGGTTCTTTTTTCTTTGGGATATTTCTTGGTATTTGGGGAGGAGGTTCCCCTCCTTGCCAGTTTCATACCGGATCGCGCAGGAACGGGCAGGTCATGCAATGTCCCCCGCCATGGCCGCGGCTGAGTTCCGACCCGTCGAACTCCAGCACATCGATCCCTGCATCCCGGAAGTTCCGGTTAGTACAGGTGTTCCGGTTGTAGGCAATGACGACTCCCGGCCGGAGTGCAAGGACATTGTTCCCGTCATCCCACTGCTCCCGTGCCGCCTCGTATCTGTCCCCACCGGTCGGGATAACCGTGAGCCGATCGATATCGAGGGCATGGGCAACTGCCTTGATAAAATTCTCTTCTTTTGTAATAGTAAACAATGACCGGTCTTCACAAGGCCGGATGCTGAAAGCCTGCATCTCGTTCACCACATCCGGAAACACCGTGACAATGTCCTGGTCAAGCAGGGTAAATACCGTATCTAGGTGGATGTGTGCCCTGTCACGGCTCATCTGGGCAACAATTATCTGCTCTGCAGCCTTTTCTGCAAAGAGCACCTGTGCGAGGTGCTCGATCATCGGTGCCTGCGTCCGCTCTCCCATGCCGATCAGCACGGTCCCGTTGCCGACCGGCATGACATCCCCGCCTTCCAGTGATGACAGGCCGAAATTTCCGAAATTGACTGCAGTACCGTTCCCGGATCGTGGATACCAGATATGGCGGGATAGCCCCCGGAACATCGGATGCCCGCGGTAGATTGCAGCCACGTTCATGACCTCCATTCGCCGCACAGGCCAGAACATCGGATTGAGGGTGACCCCGCTATAGATCCACGAAGACGAATCGCGGGTAAAGAGCGTATTGGGGAGAGGCGGGAGGAGAAACGCATCCGGTCCGGCTGCCGCAGACGTGAGGGAGAACCGGGAAAGCCCTTCCATGTAGATGCATTCGAGCTCGCCGGCAGTGAGCCCACCGATAAGATGGCGTGCCAGATCGGCAGGCGGCATATCCATCAGGCACTTCTGGACCGCATCTGCCGCAGAGATGCCAACCGTCCGTTCATCTGCCACCTGCGAAAGGATCCACTGCCGGGTTTCCTCATCGGATGCCAGCGACTCCGCAAGCATCTCCTGCAGGAGGTATACTTTCACCCCCTCGTCTTTCATGATCCGGACGAAGGCATCATGCTCCTGCATCGCCCGGTCCACCCAGAGAACATCGTCGAACAGGAAATCCGCATGATTGGCCGGGGTAAGCCGCCGAAGGCTGAGGTCGGGCCGGTGCACCATCACCTTCCGAAGCCTGCCAACTTCTGAAAATACGCCATATTCACGCATCTGGTCACGCTCGTTCCGGGTGTACCTGTGTTCCCGCATCCCCTGCGACAATGGCCTGGATCTCACCGAGTGCCCCGATCGCTGCCCGCTTTCCCGTCGCTTCAACAAACTGGCAGGCAGCCTCCACTTTCGGCCCCATCGAACCAGGGGGGAAGGAGTAGGTCTTCAGTTCCCAGGGTGTTGCATTCCGGATCAGCCTGGCGAAGGGAGTACCCCAGTCAAGATATGCTCCCTGCACATCGGTGGCCATGACGAAGAGATCGGCACCGATCTCCTTTGCAAGGAGGCCACTGGCGAAGTCCTTGTCGATGACCGCTTCCACGCCCGCAAGGACCCGTTCCCTGTCAGGCAGGTACATCACCGGGATCCCCCCGCCCCCGGCACAGATCACGATACTCCCCTGTTCGAGCAGCCAGCGTATCGGGCGTATCTCAAATATCCTTTTCGGGCGGGGTGAAGGAACCACCCTTCGCCAGGCGTCCCCGTCCTGCCTGAAGGTCCACCCCCTCTCCTGTGCAATCGTGTCGGAATCCGTTTTTGAGTAACCCGGGCCAACAAATTTTGCAGGGTCCCGGAACGCAGGATCGGCAGGGTCCACCTCGATCATGGTCAGGAGGGTGGCGAATGGGACATCAATAGGAAGCAGGTTTCCCAGTTCCTGTTCGATCATATACCCGATCATTCCCTCGGTCTGGGCATCGAGCACGTCCAGAGGATACGGTTCGACCGCTGTGTAACAGGCAGCCTGGAGGGCAAGGAGGCCGACCTGCGGCCCGTTGCCATGAGAAAGGACGAGTTCATGCGCTGGGGCCAGCGGAGCAAGGGCCAGGGCTGCAGCCCGCACGTTCTCGCGCTGTTTTTCGGCAGTCATCGGCTCTCCGCGTTTCAGGAGTGCATTTCCGCCGAGTGCCACGACAATCCTCAAGGGGATCCTCCCTGCATTGTATCCGCTGTCATGGGGCTCTCACGTTTACTAGTACAGCAGCGCCGGGATATGAAATTCTCCCCCATGTGCCTATCTTTCCAGGGCTGCCGAAATCCTGTGATCGGCCAGAGGGGCGGGAACCAGCATACCTCAGATGGGGGTCACACGCTCGTGCTGTTGCCGATGCTTCATTCTCGTTCCTCAAAGGAGAAGTCAAAAAATGCATCCTCGCTGTTTCGTGCGGGGAGAAGAAAACCGAGGGTGTTCTCTTTCCTCCATATCGATCACTGAACCGCCAACGTGACGTCATTCCGTGGCGGCGGCGTGCATCGCATGTCGGGGTGTGGGGCACCCGGTCAACCCACACTAGATCGGGTCCGGTTCAACAACCTCACCTATTCCGGAGAGTGAAGAATCTAAAAAAAGGGGATGAAAAAAAATTCTAGACGATCCGCACTGCACCCTGTTCAAGAAGCGATGCGCTGATCTGCTGAACAGCCTCGTTCGCCGGTGCACCCTGCACGACAATGACATTATATCCGCTCATGAACGCTTCCGTGTTCGTCGTCTGCCAGTTCTGGTGGGTCACCTGTGCCTCTGCAATTGCAGCATATTGCGCATCGGTGCTTGAAAATCCGACGGTCAGGATCTGGACCGTCGTTGAAGAGCTCATTTTTGCACAATCCGGAGAGAGCCGGTAGAGTACAGCGTTCTCTGATCCCGGAACATTAACAGTGATACCGTCCTGCGAGCAGATCTGGAGACCTGCTGTAGCCGCAGCACTCTGGACCATGGCAGATGACGTAGTTACTGATGTGTAGGTACTGGTCTCGGGGAGGGAGACCCAGATCAGGATGGGCAACAACCCGAGAAAACAGAAGAGGACGATCAGGGTCAGTCCCTTGTGGCCGGATTCCTCTTCTCCGGGTTTGTCTGCATGAATCTCGCCATGTCTTTTGCTGATAGGCTTGCTCATAGAATGCTCCGGTAGCATATTGTCAGAACCACACTAATAAGTGTATTGATTTTTCAAGCATACCTCTCCATGCCAGGTCAACGTTGGAGAACCATTCCTTTCAAGGGGATATCTGCTGCATTTGAAAAAAAATCCGGCATATCGATTCATTCGATGGATAAAAAAATCACCGGTTCAGGATGTATCGATCAAAATTGCAACAGGAAAATGCCAAAAGAAGGCTCCCCGGTAATCAAGGTAGCATATCTCATTCCCGGATCATCGCCCTCCTGCCCGTTGCATTCACGGGCAGGCTGACATTCCGCAGTCCATTCTGCGGGAGCATATTCTCCCTTTCAATGTGTAATGGTGAAGTGATACTCATTCAAATATTTTTTGTGTTCGTCATTCAGGATCAAAGACCCCTCTCTACCCACGGATGAAACTCCGATAAGCCAGTCGTTGCTTCTTGAGAACCCGCATACCCACAGTGCGGTCGGGAACTATGGGTGAAATTGGCCGAGCCATTTTCCAAAACAAATATCCCCTCCCTTTTCATGCTTAACACACGACAGCGACGGTCATTGGCGGTTGATATGAAAACAATCACGATGCAGATCGGCCTCAAGCATACAAACTGAAAATGCCGGAGGCATTTCGTATGAAAATGGAGTTAAATGATGGATTCATAGGATTTCCGGGTCTTTTCTCTCATGCCAACAACCACTTCTGCCCATTCTACCAAGTGTAGTCTCAACGAAAAGAAATTATTTTCATGCGTCGGGCCTGTTGGAGAACGCATCATCAGGGTTTTCATATTAAACTGCATCTCCGATTTTCCCTTGGAGAAATGTGACGACCGAGTCTCATGTGCGGTTCATGGGGAATGTCCGATTGCACTCGAAACTGCCTTGAAGCCGGGATACTGCGAGGAATGGTTTTTAGAAGCATGTAGCCCCATGCTATACAACGCTGGAGTGGGTGAAGTGGACGTTGTCATGATCCGGTACGGGGAGCTCTTTCTCAAGAGCGAGCCCGTCAAGCGGTATTTCATCCAGAACCTGACGCGGAATATCGGCAAGGCACTCCATTCCGAGGGACTGGCACACCGGTTTGAACTGCACCGTGGCCGCATCCTTATCCATGGCGAGGACGCGGAGCGGATCGCCCAGGTCGCAGGCCGGATCTTCGGTATCGTTGAGGTAGCAGTCTGCCACCTTACAGGGACTGCCCTGCCGGATATCGCCGATGTTGCGGTGGGAATGGCAAAGACCCGGCTCAGTGAAGGAGTCAGCTTCGCTGTCCGGGCACGCCGCCAGGGTGTTCCCGGCATCACCAGCCAGGAGATCGGAGCAGAAGTGGGATCCGCGCTCTCTCTTGCATACCCCAAATCCAGGGTGGACCTGTCGCATCCGGAATATGAGGTCTTTATCGAGGTCCGGGATTTCGGGACACTTATCTATGATTCTGCGATACCGGCCCCCGGGGGTCTTCCCTGGGGGACCCAGGGGAGGGCCCTTTCCCTCCTCTCGGCAGGCATCGATTCGCCAGTGGCGGCATGGCTCATGATGAAGCGTGGGTGTGAGATGGTGTCCCTCCATGTTGACGGGGGGAGCTATGCCGGTGGCGATGTGCGGACAACAGCCGAGCGGCACCATGCCATCCTCTCGACCTGGTGTGCCGGGTTTCCCATGGACCTGCTGGTCGTTGACGGCGAGCCATTCTACGATGCCATCACCGGGACGGGGCCTGCCCGGTACCGGTGCGTCCTCTGCAAGAGGTTCATGCTCGGTCTTGCGAGTGCCATTGCAAAAGACCGCCAGTTCGAGGCGCTGGTAACCGGCGACAACCTCGGGCAGGTCGCTTCCCAGACACTGACCAATATGGCGACCATTGCGGAGGCGGCAACTGTACCTGTGCTCAGGCCGCTCATCGGGTTTGACAAGATGGAGGTGGTCCGGATTGCAAGAAAGATAGGCACCTTCGATACAAAGCAGGGCGATCTGGGGTGCCATGCGGTGCCTAAAATCCCTTCTACTGCCGCAATCCCCAAGGATATCAGGGAGATCGAGGCGGCGGTGGGGATGGAACAGCTGATCGAACAAGCCAAGGAGAGGGTCACCGTGGTCCACGCCCTCAATGGGACGATAATCCCCTGATAGGGAGACCGGTGGATCGATTCATAAGGGAGTGTAACCGACTCGTCCTCCAGTCAACCGATAATGCTCCAGTCAACCGACTCGTCCTCCAATCAACCGACTCGTGCTCTCGTCAACCGACTCGTGCTCTCGTCAACCGACTCGTGC
>CAZRAQ010000059.1:0-822 GCA_964598015.1 uncultured Methanoregula sp.
GAATTCGGGGATCTCCCCGCTCTCTCTGAAGAGGTCGTGCACGGGGTCCCTTCATCGGTCTGTTGCCTTGCGACAGGGGAAAATGCCATGGCGGTAGCGGTAAACCGCCAGATTCTCCGCGGGGCCGGGGATGCCGCGTTTGGTTTCTCCGGATCCGTGACTCCTTTTGTCAACGGTGCTGCGCCAGCGATGGTCCGGTATGCCGAACATATCGCTGCAAAGAGCGGTTGCATCGGGACGATCGGCATCGATTTTGTCGTCGGCGATACTGTCCATGCGATCGAGGTCAACCCCCGTTTCCAGGCAACCCTTGACACGATCGAAATTTCGACGGGAAAAAACCTTTTCTCTGCGCATGTGGATGCATGCCAAGGAACGCTTCCGCACCGGAGGCCGGCCTGCCGCCAGGTTGCCGCACGAAAGATCCTGTTTGCCGAACGGGACACGGTGGTTCGTCCGAACCTGGCCCGTTTCTCACCGCTCATTGCCGACATTCCCTGGCCGGGGACCTCTTTTGAGGAGGGGCAGGCTGTCGTCAGCGTCTACGGCTGGGGGGCAGGGGAGGGGGAGGCGATGGCGATGCTGGATAAGCATATTAGAGCAATACAACAATATATGGGTGGAAGGCTCTATGGATGAGGTCCTGGAACAACCGGCAATAAAAGCATACCTTCTCCGGCTGATCGGCGAAGAGGGGATGGCACTTCTCGAGAAATTTCCGCAGGAAGGGGAGTGGAGCGACGAACAACTCGCCTCACAGACGGGGATCAACCTAAATTCAGTACGGCATACCCTCTATACCCTGTATGAGAAACGGCTCCC
>CAZRAQ010000059.1:832-3039 GCA_964598015.1 uncultured Methanoregula sp.
ACCTATCTCTGGCACCTGTGCATCGACTCGATCTACGATGTGATACGCGAAGACCTCGAGGATATTCTGGAAAAGCTGAAGATGCGGGAAAAATACGAGGAAGAGAATGATTTCTACACCTGCAAGTCCTGCGGGGTTATCGTCACCTTCAACAAGGCCTTTGACGTCTCCTTCATCTGCCCTTCGTGCGACCTGCAGCTGGAGCATTACGACAACGATATGCTCCTTCGTGCCCTCAAAAAGAGGAGAGAGGAGATCCAAGAGACCCTCGGTCATGCATAAGGACGATCTCTATTACGACGCCCTCCTGAAAGAGGCCGGGTGCAGCAGGCGGGTGATTGCCCATTGTCATGCCGTTCGCGATCGCTCCCTTGCCTCTGCGGGGGATTTTGGGGCAATCGACCGGGACCTCCTGAACGCCGGCGCTCTCCTCCATGATATCGGGAGGGGTGTCACCCATTCACTCCACCATGCCCAGGCAGGTGCGGAGCACTGCCGGAAAGCCGGTCTCCCCCCTGCCGTTGCCCGGATTGTCGAATGCCATACCGGTGCCGGCCTGACCTCGGACGAATGCACCCTGCTCGGTCTCCTGCCGATAGACTGCATGCCAAAGACCGGGGAAGAGAAGCTGGTTGCCAATGCGGACAATCTTCTGAGAGGGACCCGGGAGGTCAGCATCTATGGACGCCTCGAATCCGCATTGCATCTTGACCGGAAGATCCGATTCCGGATCTACCGCTTGTGGCTGTTTGGAGAGCAGGTCAGGCGCTGCCCTTCCTTTGAAGCGTGAGGGAATGCGTTCGAACAAGCGTTCGCGCACCTCTGTTCTGCCTGATGTGCTTTAAAAATGTCTCCTGCATACTCCTGATGCCAGGTCCCGTAACAAATAGGGTCGTCGAGGTCTTTTGCGGGTCCTGGCAGTGAGATCGAAAACCCGGGCATTCCTGCTCCGATTCTCACCAGGGTCGAACACCCGGGAATTCCCACTCTGCCGTTCACCGGGTGCGAACACCAGGGTAGTCCTGCTCCGCTTCTCAACGGGTGTAACCATCCGGGTATTTCCGCCTCACTCCTCACCGTGTGCGAGAACAAACGGTCGCAACGGCAACCGCGCTGCCAGCCCCACCCTACAGGATGACCTGTTTTACCTGGGGGAGCTTTCGTATTGCTTCGATCACGGTCCCGGGAATCACGCCATCGATGATCATCACCAGTTTCGGCTCCTGCGAGAGGACCGGGTCGGTGACAAATATCTGCCGTATGGTCAGGTCGTGGCCGGTCACCACTTCCACCGCTGCACCCACGATTCCCCTTTCCCGGGCATCGTTCGGGATGACGGTGATGATGGAGAGCCCGAGCGATCCTGCAAGCAACGAGAGGTCCGGGGTCGCCCGCATGTGGGTGAAGATCTCTTTCAGGGATGCCGATTCGAGGATGTGCCTGGCAGTAGCATCCACCACCCTGCGGTCGGTGCCGATGGCCTTTGCGACTTTGGTGGCGGATATCTCGATAGCATTGCAGACGATCCTGCCCTCTTCATTCACCCCAAACCCATTCTCGAGCAGGAATCCTGCCACTCTGCTCTGCTGCGGGGAATCAGCAAACTCCCGGATGATATCAGACCACATGGAAAGAGTATTCGGTTTGTTGGTTCTTATACATCACTGCTGTAAAAACAGCATCAGTGAACAGGAACCGGATGGATCTCATCACGCATATCCCTGCTCCATTTCCTTCGGGAGTTCTGCCTTTCTCCGGAAATGCTCTCTCATACGGGCCTCCCCGGTGCACTTTCTCAAAAGAGGCCCTCTCCCAGTCTGCATCGATGTCCCCTGCGATTTATCCTGTATCCTGCCCACGTTTTCTCCGGGATAATCTTTCTCAATCCGGATGGATATCCTTTTTTAGATAAACGTCGTTTGTATTATGGCCCAAAGCGAGGGTTGCCGAGCCAGGTCAAAGGCGCGGGCTTGAGGGGTCCGTCTCGTAGGAGTTCTAGGGTTCAAATCCCTTCCCTCGCATCATAACTGAATGTGCAAATCCCCCTGTTCTGATTCTCTACCCACTTCACAAACAGCTCCTTGTTTGCCTTCCATTACTCCAATACGAGGGCACGTTTCTCATACCAGTATTGAAAATGCACAACGGCAGATCTCCAGATTCTGAACGGTGAACGGATCACTTCTGATGACGCCAGGCTCGTATGC
>CAZRAQ010000059.1:3049-10703 GCA_964598015.1 uncultured Methanoregula sp.
CTCCTTGTTTGCCTTCCATTACTCCAACACAAGGGCACGCATCTTGTACCAGTATCGACAATGTAAAGCGGCAGAGCTCCCGGGTTCTGAACGTTGAACGGATCACTTCTGATGATTCCAGGCTCGTATGCACAACGCGGCTACAGTCCATTACGTGGATGCTTGCAGGGGAGCAGAGGAAGGCCCCGCCGTTCGTAGAGAGGGAGGTGGTGGAATAAGAACATCATACCCCGACAAAACCCTTAACGCGGGCAACGGCGAATAGAATCCTGTTATAGGAAGACTCCATGGCCCGGAAGAGCAATACCAAACAGAAAGCCACCAATGGGGCTAACCTCGGATTTGAAGCAACGCTTTGGGCCGCGGCAGACAAGCTTCGGGGACACATGGATGCAGCGGAATACAAGCATGTTGTACTCGGCCTTATTTTTTTGAAGTACATATCGGATGCGTTCGAAGAACGTCGCACGACTCTTGAAACAGAGTTCTCCGATCCAAAATGCGAATGGTATGTAGCCGAGCCGGAAGCACGGTACCGCTCACTCGAGGATAGAGACGAGTACAAGTCAGTTAATATCTTCTGGGTTCCTGTCGAAGCCCGGTGGCCAACTCTCCAGGCCAACGCGAAACAACCCACCATTGGGAAGACGATTGATGATGCAATGGTGGCAATCGAGCGGGATAATCCCTCGCTGAAGGGGGTTCTTCCAAAAGACTACGCCCGTCCTGCGCTGGACAAGACCAGGCTCGGTGAACTCATTGATCTCATCGGCACGATTGGCCTTGGTGATAGGGAGAACCGCTCGAAGGATATCCTCGGGAGGGTGTACGAATATTTTCTTTCACAGTTTGCGAGCGCTGAAGGGAAGAAAGGCGGCCAGTTCTACACACCCCGCTGTGTGGTAAAAGTCCTGGTCGAGATGATCGAGCCGTATAAGGGCCGGGTGTATGATCCCTGCTGCGGTTCGGGCGGGATGTTTGTCCAGAGTGAAAAATTTGTCGAGGCCCATGGGGGTAAGATCGGGGATATCGCCATATACGGTCAGGAATCCAATCCGACCACCTGGAAGCTCGCAAGCATGAACCTTGCTATCAGGGGAATTGAAGGCAATCTCGGTCCCGAGCATGCGGACACCTTCCACCGCGACCTTCACCCGGACCTGAAGGCAGACTTCATTCTTGCCAATCCGCCGTTCAATATGAAAGACTGGGGTGGTGAGCGCCTCAGGGAGGACATCCGGTGGAAGTATGGCATTCCTCCGGCCGGCAATGCAAACTTCGCTTGGGTCCAGCACTTCATCCACCATCTTTCCCCGACCGGCATCACCGGCTTTGTTCTCGCGAATGGCTCCATGTCGTCGAACCAGTCTGGTGAGGGAGAGATCAGGAAAAACATCATCGAAGCGGATCTCGTTGACTGCATGATTGCTCTCCCTGGGCAGCTCTTTTATTCGACGCAAATCCCGGCCTGTCTCTGGTTTGTCGCCCGTGACAAGAAGAACCACCGGTTCAGAGACCGGCAGGGAGCGACCCTCTTCATTGATGCCCGCAAAATGGGGATGCTGATTGATCGTGTGCACCGGGACCTTTCGGACGAGGACGTTGCAAAGATTTCATCGACGTATCATGCCTGGCGAGGGGAAAAGGGGGCTGGAAAGTATGAGGACGTGCCGGGGTTCTGCAAGAGTGCATCGCTTGAAGAGATTCGGAAGAACGGGCATGTCCTGACACCGGGAAGGTATGTGGGTGCTGAGGATGTAGAGGATGATGGTGAGCCGTTCGAGGAGAAGATGGGAAGGCTGACCCGGAAGCTGGGGGAGCAGTTCGTGGAGTCGGAGAGATTGGAGAGGGAGATTGCCGGGAATCTGAAGGGTTTGGGATATCAATAAAATGGATGCCTCAATTAACGTCGTTTCAAATGAGACAATTTTGCGAGATTTTGGTTTTTTTGATATTCCTGAGAACTGGGAAATAATTGAAATTAATGATTTGTTATCTCCAGATCGAGGTATCTCAGTGGGTGTGATGTATCCCGGTGATCATGATCCAACCGGAATCCCACTTATTAAAGTAACCGACATGAAAAATAACAGAATTAATCGTTCTCCCGATTTCAGGATCAGCAGAAAAAAACATGAGGAATATATAAGAACCGAGTTTCTAGGTGGCGAACTTCTCATTACCTTAGTTGGAGAGGTTGGGAAGTGTGCAATTGTTCCCCAAGTGATGAAAGGTTTCAATGCTGCCCGAGCAATTGGTGTTTTACGATTTAAAAATTCGGATGACATTCCCTTTGTTCGCTGGTGTCTATTGAGTAAACCACTTCAGGAATTGATGGTAGCTTGGTCGAATACGACCGTTCAAACTACCCTTAACTTGAAGGAAATTAAACGGCTACCAATTCCCTGGCCTCCAAAAAAAGAGAGAGATGCCATCGCCCGTATCCTCAGCTCCCTCGATGACAAAATCGAGCTGAACCGCCAGATGAACGAGACACTCGAGGCAATGGCACGGGCGATTTTCAAATCCTGGTTCGTTGATTTCGATCCTGTCCGGGCGAAGGCAGAAGGCAGGCAGCCGGCAGGGATGGATGCAGCGACGGCGGCTCTGTTTCCGGATGGTTTCGATGAGGTTGAGAGGAGGGAGGTGCCGAAAGGGTGGAGGGTTGGGATGATTGGAGAATTAACAACAATTGTTGGTGGAAGTACTCCAAGTACGACGAATCCTTCTTTTTGGGATGAGGGGACACATCCCTTTGCAACACCGAAGGATTTATCTGAGTTATCAACTCCCATTTTGTCCAATACGGAGAGAAAAATTACAGATGCCGGGGTTGATCAAATAAGCTCACGAATTCTACCAGTCGGGACGGTTCTTCTCTCTTCGCGTGCACCTATAGGGTATATTGCCCTCACAACAAGTCTAGTCTCAATAAACCAAGGGTTCATCGCGATAATTTGCGATAAGAAACTCCCAAATTATTACGTTCTATCATGGATAAGAGAGAATTTACCATCAATTATTGACCGGGCAAATGGCACAACATTCCCTGAAATCTCTAAATCGAATTTTCGACCAATGGAAATAATTGCCCCCTTTCAGGCAGTCCTTGAGAAATTTGTTGAACAGGTAAAACCACTTTATGCCAAGATCGAAATCAATGAGCAACAGTCCCACACGCTCGCTCAGATCCGGGATGTGCTGCTGCCGAAACTGATGACCGGGGAGATTCAGGTATAATTGTTGTGGTTATAGTATGGGAAAAAAACATTCACACGAGAAAATTCCTTTAATGGAGTTTAAAGATTATTTAAAAAAATGCCGCGGATCGTCTGATATCCCATTTCACGATCCCGAACCTTCTGATATTGAGGGCTTGATAAAAAAATTTTCAAAATACTCTCAAATTGACTTGATAAGTACATTAAGTGGCCTCCAGGTCTATCCTGAAAATCATTCTCAAATATTGCGATTGGGTTATGCCACAAAAATCGCCTGTCAAAATATTACGAACGGAAAACAGAAAATCGAACGAAGACAATTAAAAAAACTCCTCAATGGTTGTCTTCCGGTTTACGGGGATATCGGTGTTCGTGAAGATCCTCCGGAATGCCATTTCACCCAGAATTTTGTATACCATGGTGGAAACTATATCGTTTTTTCTGCTTACAGTGAAGGCGATGATGAGATTTTACGAGGTTTCTTAGCTACAATTCAGAATAACAGAGACATTTTTCCGCGAATATTTGTGATATTTGTTGAGACGACAACGTTTGCATTACTGACCTTGAGCAACGCGGTCGCCACCCGGTTAAACTATCGTCGGAATATTACAAGTCCTGACAACTGGAGAGAGAATATTTCCTTACCGGAAATATCAGAGATGGAACTTCTTCGGAATTCAACCATATTCTCGGATAGTGATATCCGTTCTTTACTGAATCCTTCTGGACTTGATGAGTCATCCCTGATGCCATTTATCTCTTCTGTAGGAGATAGTGATTTTTCCGAGATAGTGTTGGGGAAAAACCCATTACATGAGAAACCTCTTGTAAAAATTAACGGCAACATCATTGTTGCATATCCAAGTATGGTGATGAGTGCTATACGGCAGAATATACTAATCGTAGCCGGAAAAAAAGGCATTCGTGGTTTATTACTTGAAAAATATTCTGATTACCTCTGGACACGAGTATGTTCGAATTTAAAATTCATGATGTATAGGCAAATCAAATTCCGACTTCCAAATATCCCCAAGAATTTGCCAATCAGAGATGGAATATTCCGGTTTGATTCAGACAAGGTTGCATATGTCCAGTTAATTACTGATAATGGATCTGAATATCAGGAGCATGAAATTAATGGTGTATGGGATACGTCGTCAATTTCTAATCAAATTAATGAACGGACGAACAAAATTGTTAGAGAATTGGAAAAAGACAAATCTCAAAAAATTTTTGTGATACTTATTATTGGAAGAATTGGCCGGTCTTTTAAATTTGGGTTGCATAAGCCATGTGAAAATGTCATTTTAATTCCGCTTGAGGATATGGAAATTATTGCAAAACTAAGGGACTTGGATACTCTCTCTCTATGGAAATATTCGATTGCAGAAAATAAGTTCAGGGAGAAAACGGAATCGTTTTCATGGGGTTTTTTAGATAAATATGCATTGTATCGTCAAAATGACTATTCTTTTGCGATTATCGATGAAAATGTCCCCAAATTTTTGAACGTATCTCCTGGGACAGGGCTTTCTTTACGGATGAAATCTGTAAGTATCAACGATATTCATCTCGCATTGAAAGGTGATCCCCCACGATATATCTCTGTAATGAGACGATTCGATGATGAAAATATCCCTATCTATATCCCGGAAGACGTTTCCGGGATGAATCTCGACCACCTTGTCGAAGGATATTGTCAACCAATTTGGATCGGACCCAAAACAGAAACAATAAAAATCAATTCACTTTCCGGAATTCTCGATACATATCTTGGAATAACGGAGATGTTATCATATTGGCTCTGGCAGTTAACACCGGAATTGAAAAATCATTTGAAAATGTTAGGACCAAATCCGGTACAAGTGAGTTTTATCCTGGATTGTGAAGACCGGTGGGAAAATATCATTCTAGAAAAAACTGCAGAAGGACATCAGGAAATTATTTTTACCGTCACATTCGAAAAAAATGAAATTCTCTTCCACTTACCTCCAACAATTATACCGTTCTTCTCCCGGATTGACAACCAAGGTGAGCGGTTAATTATCAGGGAATTATTGAAGGCCTTTAGAAATTTCCTTATTTCACGAGAAAAACCAAATCCTCTGAATGATGATCGCTGTCATGAAATTATAGAAACTGTTGCACCTTTAGGATTAAAGAAAAAATTTCTCTTACTTAATACCACACTACAAACGTCATTAAACCCAAGAAACCTACCTCGGATTCGTTTATTACAACAACATGATATCAATCAACAAATGGAAAATCTTGAAGATTTTATTTCAAAAATATCACAATCTGTATATGAAACATCTGATCCCAAATATAAAAATAACGCTATCTGTAATTCCTTAGTGGATTTCTATTATCAAAGATTATTATCAGAGATTGCTCCATTTTCAGCACATAACCTATTGTTCAATTTAATCAGGTATTATGAAGCGATTTGTTATTCACGTGCAGTTAAACGGCTAACCATTCCAACACAAATTGCCTGTTTTTATGGGATAGAGACGATTGTTAAGAAAGAAATTGAAGAAATGCCTCGTTTGGATGGATCCTCCGTATCCCTCAGATCATTAATCGAGATAATCGCCGCGAATCCTCCTGAAGGCAAGAAAGAATTGAGTTTGGATGATTTTGACAGATTATTGGCAATTACAAACCGGTTGATTCATTTTGGGATGATAAGCGATCACATAAAGTACGGGATCGTTGATTTCTCTGTTAATTTACTTAAATCAGGGAAAATCAAGATTAACTATTCTAACGAAATTTGGAATAAATTCTACGAATCAAAAGCATCAGAATATGTATATCAGAGTACTGAACATCATGCAGAATTTTATACAGATTTTCACCGGAAACCCGGGCATTCCAATAATATCTCAATTCAGCAGAACGCTTTCAAGGCAGAATTTGGATTGACATTAACTGAAATAGTTTCGTTTATCAACGCATTAACCGAATTAGGACTGCAATCTCCGGAATCCGTCACAGTTCTCTCATTATCGGAATTTAAGGATGTAATAAAACACATGTTATCATGGAGAGATGAGCAGATCGATTGTGCAATACAGATTTTCTCTCTCTCACCCAGAGAGACCTGGGAAAAACCTCCTGACGGATTTTCTGATAAGGATATCTGGCCATGGCGATATAACCGGTCACTATCATTTTTACGAAGACCTCTTGTAATCAGCAGAAAACCCGATGAGAGAATCTATTGGGGTCCGCGCCATGCAGAAGAGGCGGGAAGAGAACTATATAATTTGATTCATTCGGGGCGTTACAACACTGAAAAAAGTTCAAAGGAAATGAAAGAATATGTGGGAAAAATCATTAACAAAAATGGTCGTAGTTTTACAAAAGCGGTAAAAAAATGGTTTGAATCGAACACAGACTGGATAGTTGATTCTGAGATTCCGATTAAGCCAGGGAAGGAATTTAATTCTGATACAGATTTGGGCGATATTGATATCCTTCTAATTGATAAACAAAAGAAACGTCTGTTTTCAATCGAATGTAAGGATATCAATTTTGGAAGAAGTCCTCATGAAATTAATCAGGAAATTGAACGATTTATCGATGATAGAAAGTCATACGTTCAAAAACACAAGAATAGAGAATTATGGTTACGTGATAATACTGAGTTGATTAACCGGAAGTATTCGCTTGATTGTGAAAATTTGGAAATAATTTCTTGCATAATTACCTCTGTCGAAATCCCCACACCGTATCTCAAAGATATAACAATGAAATTTATTTCTTATTTCAAGCTTAAAAATCAGGGATGGGAAACACTTAATTAATATCCTCCAACTACGATAATTCCCACATTTTTCCGATTTCGCCCTTACATCCGCCCCCCCACCGTCTCTTCATATCCCTCTCCCTCTAAAACCTTCCGACAAAGCATTGAAGATTTCTGCTTATACATAAAATTGGAAAGGAAACTGCGATGGAGTTCTCAATTGAGGAGCTGATTGTGGGTGCTGGAAAGTCAGAACAACATCAAAGATATATCATTCCCCTTTTATTCATTTTTCCAACTACTGATAATTACTAAAATCTACTAAATTAGTAGTTGGACCGACGAAAAATTCTTGAAAAAGCCTAATTCTCGGCCGGATTTTTTATGTGACATAGGCCTCATCCGAATCATACCGTGTTGATGAAAACCTGAAAATTTTCCAAGAATTTTCAGATATTTACAACAATTTTCCCAAACCTTATCGTTAAGAAAAACCGTATCCCTATCTTAGGTACCGGATGCCAGCTGCCCGCCTCGCCGAATCGGATCTTGAAGAACATGCTCTCGAAATGCTCCGGGCCCTTGGTTTCACCACACTTTTCGGCCCGGACATCGCACCCGGAGAACTGGGAGCCGAACGATCGGAGTGGCACGAAGTCATCCTTAAACACCG
>CAZRAQ010000060.1:0-10412 GCA_964598015.1 uncultured Methanoregula sp.
ATTCGAACTCCTGACCTCCGCCGTGTGAAGGCGACGTCATAACCAGCTAGACCACGGGCCCGCAGTGCATCGACCGGGAATTGAACCCGGGCTATAGGCTTGGAAGGCCTAAGTCATGCCACTAGACCATCGATGCATTTCGCGCCTCTCTATTTTGAGATACTTCCACTTATTCCTTTTGTTACATCCTCACCAGGAGCATTTTCAGGGCAGATGCAAAAAAGCGGGGAGAAAAGGAGGGATTATGCGAGGCCTTGCAGTTCGAGATCGACCTGTTCAAGGGCAGCAATCCTCTTCTCGAGAGGGGGATGGGTAGAGAAGAGTTCAAGCAGGGTGGATCCTGACAGGGCAGGGATGATGAAGAACGCGTTGGCGGTCTCCACTGCCTGCTTCTGCTGGCGGGGCACTGCCTCCATCCTTCCACTGATCTTCCCAAGGGCTGATATGAGGTCCTTTGGAGAACCGGTGATGTAGGCACTTCCCCGGTCTGCAGAGAACTCACGGTAGCGTGAGAGGGCCATGATCAGGAGCTGGGCGATGAAATAGACGACTACGGCGACGATCCCCGCAATAATCCATGAATTTCCTGAATCCCGCCGATTAAACATCGCCGCAAACAGGAAGTTGTTCATGATGAGCGCTGCAATCATGGCAACAAAACTCGCGATAGTGAGCGTCAGGACATCCCTGTTCCGGACGTGCGAGATCTCGTGGGCAACGACCGCTTCAAGCTCCCGGCGGGAGAGGAGACGCATGAGAGAGTCGGTGACAGCGACCACGGAATGTTTCGGGCTCCTCCCGGTGGCAAAGGCATTGGGCACCGGGGTCTGCATGATGGCGACCCGGGGCTTTGGGATACCTGCCTCTGTTGCACACCGCTCGACTATCTGGTGAAGCTCAGGATATTCGTCAGGCTCGATAACCCGGGATCTTGTGCTCCAGAGTACAAGACGGTCTGAAAAAAAATACTGGATAAATGCCATCACAAATACGACGACCACCAGCATCGAGAGACTGATCCCCAGCATTGAAAGTACAGCGATGAAGGCAAGGTAGACCAGGAACAGCAGGAACATGGTGAGCCAGATCCTGCCCTTCAGTCCCCAGTCACGCTTCCATGGTTTCATAGTATGAATGTACGGAATGCGTGGTTCATAAATATTCTCTCCGATGAGGGGAAATTCCCTGCAAAATCAAAAAATACCCCGGGATTGGGGATTATTTATCTCCAAAGCGCAACAGGACCCGATGCAGTCGTTGCATAGGTCGTTCTGGGAAGAAAACCGGCCGTGTCATCGTTACACGGTGAAGACTGCATGCCCACTCCAGGTCTGAGGAGACGATAGCGCGTGAGAACATACCCCCGGCATGATCGCACATTTGGATTGCAGCTGGGAAGAGGTTTGGTGAACCGGGGAGGAGTATGTTTTGGGGGGGATTTTTCCGTTCCGTTTTGGGAATTTTCCATTCCAATGAGCACATCGGCTCCTGGGTAATGCGCAGGATCTCTGCACATACGTGAGGGGTGGACCATACCCTTTATTCAGGAGCTCCGTGTAACCCTATCATATGGAGAAAGCCGATCCCGGAGCGCTTGCTGACGTCGCTTACGGTCTTTTCGAGGTGACATTGAATGCCGGACTTCGCACGAGGGGACCGTACCTGTTTGAGCTCGTGGAAGGAGGTACTGATTTCAAGGCGCAATTCCTCCAAATATTCGAGACGTTCTGCAGCGATTATCCCCAGCTCGGAGAAGCGCTGATCGAACACTCCGGGTCCCCTGACGCCATCTACCGTGCCATTCTCGAAGGGGAGGGTGTGATCCCAAGCCGGACCACCAGGATGTTCTGGATCGTCCAGGATGCCCCTGAGGTGAAGCCGGACGCAATGGAGGATGAGCTTGCAGGAAAATGGCTCATTTTCCTTCCTCCTGAGCGAGTGGATGAAGCATGGATCCTCGTCCGTAATGCAACATGCAGAAAGGAACTTGGTATTTCGTCCAAGGTGAGCACGGCAAAACCCAATCCTGATTCACGGGACAGTATGAAAGTGATATACGTATACACCCCTGACTGGCGGGATGAGCAGGAGGTGATGCGGGTCAGGGAACGCCTGCGTGAACTCGGGTTTGTCGATCGTATCGGCTATAAACGGAATATCGAGACATACCGGGGAGAATACAGCCAGAAAGGAAAAAGAGTGACCTTTTATAGTGCCTGAAGGATCAGGCCTTCTTTTCTTTGTTCTTGGGGCGGAGGTTCTTGTATCCGCACTTACGACAACTGGTCGCACGTATTGCATTCCGGGCATTGCAGTGCATGCATATCTTGACATTCAGGAGTCTTGCTTCGGCTTCAGGAAATCTTGCCATAAAGGACACCACGCATTGGATTATTATTAAACGTCATCCTTCCTCTTAACGGTTTTGCCCTGCACAGGTCCGATCTCAGCAAGAATCCAGTCTTTCAGCAGGGCCAATGCCCGCGCACGGTGAGATATCCGGTTTTTTTCGGCACAATCACGTTCCGCAAAGGTGCGACCCTCCACTTCAAAAATGGGATCGTAGCCAAATCCCGAATCTCCCCGGGGAGAGACAATCACGCCATCGACTCGTCCCCTGAACACCCGGATCCCGGTCTCAGAAGCGACAGCGACAGCAGTCTCGAAATAGGCATTCCTGTTGGTGACTCCTTCGAGGAGCTTGAGTATGCCATCGTTTCCCAGAGTGGAGAGGACGTAGGCGGCATACGGGCCGGGAAACCCTCCAAGCGCTTCGATTGAAAAGGCGGTATCATCGACCATAAGCGGACAACCAAGAGCATGGAACGCATATTCGGCTTTCCGGCAGGCGATCTCCCCAACGTCGTCATGGCGATACTCGGGAATGTCCATGCTGACATGCGTGATTGCCACAAGACCTCCAAAAAAATCTGCGATCTCTGCGGCCTTGTGGATGTTCGAGGTCACGACCACTATCTTCACAGATACCGGCCCCTTTTCTCTATCTCTCGTTCGCGCGCAAGCACCTCAGTGGCCTGGTCAAATACTTCTGCATATCCCTTTCTGAATGCCTCTTCCAGATCATCAAAACGGCCTGTAGTGCTCTCGAGCGTCTGGAACAGGACGTGCAGATCAACCCCACGGGCTTCGAGGTCGGATGACACCCCGGAAAGACCGAAATCGATCAACACGCACCGTCCCTCCCGCATCACCATGTTGCTCGTTGTCAGGTCCCCATGCACAATTCCTGAGCGGTGAAGTCTTCCTACCGTCCTGCCTGCCTCGCGAAGATGCTCGTTTTGGAGGGTGTCCCTCATGAGGCTGCCGAAAATCCGCTCCATGCGGATCGTATCACCCGTAATATCATGGAGTACCGGGGTTGGGACTCCCGCCCTCCGGGCTGCCGCGATAAGCCGTGCCTCAGCCCTTGTCCGCTCAGAGATCAACCTGGCATCAAGCTCCGGCTGCCGGTAGGCTTTCCGGACTCTCTGCTTGTCAACGAATTTTTTGCCGAGCCGCACCTCTGCTTCAGCACCGGAAGCCCGGGTCATCTGGTCAAGGGCCCCTGTCCTGATACGTTCCATGGGATCGTCATGACGCCAGGTCACCTCGACCTGATCGGAACGATATGAGGGGTTCACGTGTGACGCTCCGGGCGCGACAGAGTAACCACTCTCCAGCATAATCCTGCCGGTATAGGCTATCATCGCCCCGTTATCCCCAAGGTATCGTTGCTCCGGGACGTACAGAGCCGCCCCCCGATCCGTACACATCTGCGAGAGCATCTCCTGGAGGCGGATGTTTGCCCCCACTCCCCCGACAAGCAGCACCTCATCCTTCCCGGTATGGGCGAGTGCACGTTCAGTCACCTCAGTACACATAGCAAACGCTGTCTCCTGAAGGCTGTAACAGACGTCCTCGATCGGTGCATTGCATTCACGTGCAGCACTTACAAGGCCGGAGAAGGTAAGGTCCATGCCTTTCACGGTATAGGGCAGATCCACATAGCTCCCGGTCCTTGCGAGTGCTTCGATTGCCGGACCGCCGGGATGGGGGAGACCTTTACTCCGGGCAAATTTATCGATCGCATTGCCAATCCCTATATCGAGCGTCTCCCCAAAGATCCGGTAGCGGCGGTTGAGGTAGCCGATCACCTGGGTATTGGCCCCGCTTGCATAGAGCACAACCGGGTCCCTGCATCCTGTGGCAAAACGACCGATCTCGATATGGGCAACACAATGGTTCACCCCCGCAAGGGGTACCCCAAGGCCGATAGCCAGGGATCGGGCAGCGGTCGCCACTGTCCTGAGACAGGGGCCAAGGCCAGGCCCCTGCGAGTAGGCAACTCCCGTGATCAGTCCGGGCTCAGTCAGCACCTTCGAGATGACCGCCTTCATCTCCGAAGCATGATGCTGGGCTGCTTCCCTCGGATGAATCCCGCCCGAGGGGGGACGGTACGGTTTTGAATAAAGAGCGATAAGATCGTTCTCAAAAACAGCGGCGCTGAGGTTCCAGGCTGTTCCCTCTATCCCGAGAATCCGCCCAAAAACAGGCATCAGCGATTATTTCTTGAATTCAGTATATCCGCACTTTCCACACGCCATACGATCCTTGTGATCAGCCAGAACCACGCCAGGTCCGCATCGCGGGCAGAACTTCTTTGCAAAGGTCGCCTTACCGCCTTCAATGGTATAACAGGAGGCACGGCGGACAGACGGCGCCTTCGCCTTTTTCGCTGCCATCAGGCCCCCTCCTCCTTCGGTTTTGGCATGCCACGGCTGAAGAGGTATGCCCGTTCGGTCTTTGCCTTCTGTTCTTCTGTGTCATACACCCTGGCCATTCCGGAGAGTTCTGTCCTTCCGAAGCTGGTCTTCATGGTGTCAAGCACCAGCAGCTTCTCGTTCACATTCAGTCCTGCTGCCAATTTACCGACAACCTGCTTCCTTGACGGGGTCGGACCATCAAACCGGAGCCGGAAGTCCACCTCCCTCCTGGACAGGAGTTCGTTCCTCGTATCCCTGGTAACCTCAAAATCCATCGGTATCCTCTTATGATTCGTGGTCAGATTATTTATACTCTAGCCACACGGCGATGCTTACGCAACCAGCGTATCTTCATCCCGCTCAACAAAACAAGAGAGCAAGGTTGTTGCTTTCTCCTTTGCCGGCCCATCCACTTCGCAGACAACAATGCCTTCTCCAGGCTGTCCGTACAGGACCATGGCACCTTCGGGTGCGGCAATAATGAGCGGGATGACCGCAAGATCCTCCTCTCCCTCAACAAGGATCAGCAGGCCTGGATCTGCCACTGCGGCCTCAATGCTTTTTCTCAGTTCCGGTGTGATTGTCCCGGCAGGATTTCTGGCAACACACCTTTTTCTGAAGACTGCTGGAGAGCGGTTGCAGGGAGATCTCATTGTGTGCCCGTCGATAATCGCTATTGCGGGGACCAGCCCTTTCTGGATAAGGTGGTGGGTGACCACATCACCGACCGTGTAGACCACCTTTCCCTGGATCAGGGGAAGGACACTATCAATATCGGGGCAGAGCGTACCAAACGGCCGCCTGAACAAATGCCGCTGGCTCTCGGGCAGCAGGAGCATTCAGCGGACCTTCAGAGCATATCTTCCCGGGAGAGAGATATTCATCTTTTTTGCCACTTCTGAATGCCGGGGATCAATAATGACGAGATACCCGGTCCAGTCGGTCGAGAGATTCGAACTGCCGCATACTGCACAGCTCTCTCCCTCGACGACCCGGTGACACTCCCTGCAGATCTTTACCAGTTTTTTCCTAGCGGCTGCCACGCTCACCACCCTTCTCTTTCTCCTTCTCTTTCTCCTTCTCCTTTGCCAGCTCCTCGTCCAGCCACTTGGCGGTGCCGAGACCGGGCTGACGCATGGTAAGACCGATCTTGCTGTCGCGGGGCTCCCGCTCGTTCAGGGAGAGGGTGACCACCCTTACACGGATGGTCTCGCCAACGGCGATATACCGTTTGGATTCCTGGCATATCAGCCGGGCATTCTTCTCATCATAGTTGATATATTCATCAGAGATCTGGCTCACATGAAGCATGGCATCTATCGGACCCAGGCTCACAAATGCACCAAAACTGGTCGTTTCGACCACCAATCCTTCGATCACTTCCTGAAGGGTGAGCCGGAGCACCAGGGACTCGAAATCCACGTCATAGTAGACCGCTCCGTCACCGGGAACGATCTCCCCTTCTCCGACATCAAGTACTTTTGTTACGGCGATGAATATGCCAATCTCCTTGTCGATGCTCCCTTCGAGCTGCTCCTGCAGCACATCGAGGATCACCTTCCGGAGCTCCTCCCCCAGACGGTGGGGAGGGACCCGCACCTTATCTGCCAGTTTTATCCGGTAATACATGACCCACCTATTTCCTGTAAAGTTCCAGCCTCTGTTTTCCTGCGAGCGAGATCACCGGCACACCGCGCGAAAGCAGGGCGTTGCGGAGATCACGGTCGTTTGTGAATACCATGCATCCATGCGTGCTCGCAAAATAAAGGATCTTCTCATCCACCGACCCTGCAAGGGCCCCGGTCTCAGCAACGGTGCACCTCTCTGCAAGCATGAGCGCGGACCGCGCAGATGATCCCTCCTTTCCACGTCCAGCGGCAAGCCCGCGCAGCTCGTCCCGGACGCAGTCGAGTAACACTGGTTCATAGGCACCGATACATTGTGTCAGTTCTGCAAAGATATCAAGCCTGAACTGCAGCTGCGCCATCAGCGCATTTGCATCTATCAGGACGCTCACTCGATCAGGACGCCCATCCCGATAAGACGCCATCGGGCTCCCAGCTGGCGGCTGATTGCTATCCTGGCCCCGGGTTCGGCACAGACCGGCCGTTTCAGGGTCACTTCTGCAAGGTCTTTTTTCGCGCTGGTGACCACGCCGACTGTGACGGCTGTGCCGACAGAGAGCATCAAAGGTTCGTGATGTTTGAGTGGTTCGATCGAGAGTTCGCTCGTGGCTCCAACAACCCGCTCCATCAGGGTGACCTGGAAGCGGAGGCGATCCCAGACGGGAGGAAGCACCCCCGAATGACCTGCCACCTGACCGGCAAGCGCATCGCTCTTGGTAAGGGCAGGATCGAGTTTGGTGCCGATCCCGAGCAGCCCCCCGGGTCCGGCATCAGGGACTTTCTTGGACCCTGCATTGATGGTCGTGATCTTTGTCGTGATCGGCTCCCACCGTATCTTGTTCTCAGCCTGTACCTGACGACCGGGACGGATCTCGATATCATCCCCTTCCTTGAAAACGCCACGAATGAGTGAGCCCCCTATCACTCCCCCCTTCACCTCTCTCCAGTTCGAGCCGGGCTTGTTGATATCAAATGAACGTGCAACGAGCATGACCGGGTTTGCATCCGGGTTTCTTTCCATCTCCGGAATGACCTTATCAAGCGCCTCGATCACTGCCCCGATGTTGATCGATTTTTGTGCAGATATCGGAATTATCGGTGCGCCTTCGGCGATTGTGCCCTTCACAAATGCCTTGATCTGCTCATAGTGCCTGAGAGCATCTTTCTGGGAGACCACATCGATCTTGTTCTGGACGATCACGATCCTGTTTATCCCAACAAGTTCGAGTGCCATCAGGTGTTCTTTTGTCTGCGGCTGAGGGCAGGGTTCATTTGCCGCTATGACAAGCATGGCACCATCCATGAGTGCCGAACCCGAGAGCATGGTCGCCATCAGCGTTTCGTGGCCGGGTGCATCGACAAAGGAGACGGAACGGAACGGAACTCCCCGTGTCCCGCAGATCGGGCAGTCCGGGCTCGTGGAGAGCGCGTCCGCGCCGGTACAGTGTTCACACCGGTAAAATGTCGCATCAGCGTATCCCAGGCGTATCGAGATGCCTCGTTTTATTTCCTCACTGTGGCGATCCGTCCACGCCTTCGTAAGTCCGTAGACGAGCGTGGTCTTCCCATGGTCTACATGGCCAACGACCCCGATATTAACGCCCGGAATAGTTACATCACGCAAATGCGATCAAACCTCCTTATTCAATATTGAATGAACCTACTTATACAAACCGGTCATGCGCCGCATCGCCGGATCGCTTATGAAAAGGTTGCGTCATGTCATGAAAGGAGAATGCCTGTGGCCATGCATAATTCTGAAAAAATTGTACTTCGTACCATCGACACACGGAAAGATTAAAAAGTGGGGTGGGTGCAGATCTCCTTAACCGAGGTTATACCATATGACGATCGACACAGAGCTCTCGAGGATCGGAATATCACTTCCAAAGAACCTTCTGGACAAGTTCGATGAGATCATAAACTACCGGGGCTATTCCTCTCGTTCAGAGGGAATTCGGGATGCCATACGGAGTTACATTACGTACTACAAATGGATGTCAGATGTGAAAGGGGAACGCCAGGGAGTTATCACCATGATCTATGACCATGAACAGAGGGGGCTTCTCGCTACCCTGACGGATATCCAGCATGAGTTCATGGAAATAACCCAGGCTACGCTCCATTCTCACGTATCACACGACCGTTGCCTTGAAATTATCCTTATCAGGGGGGATGGGGCGGACCTGAAGTCACTTGCAGAGCGGCTCATGTCCCAGAAAGGGGTGGAATCAGTCAAGCTGACAACCATCCCGGTGAATGATTAACCGCCACCCTCGCAGCTCTGGTCCGAATGGGAGAGCGCCTCCCGGAACGCCTCGTCAGATACCAGTTCCCTCTCCCTCTTGATGCTCTCAAGATCCTTGTCGCGGACCTTTGCCTCTTTTTCATTCCTTGCCGCAGCAGGTATCAGCTGGTCTATTTTATACAGGAGCCCCGTGCTGTCAATCTCCGCAAAAAGATCCCCCTGCTGCTGCTCGATCCGGGTCACCCTGCCGCTCGTCCCGGTCCTCGGATAGCGGACCTGCATCCCGATCACAAGTTCCTCGGCGTTCATACCTAACTGTGAGGCACAAGGATACTATAAAGATATTTTCTGTGCCAGTACGAATGATGAGCTTCACGCTGCAACGGGTCAGAAAACAGTATCTGGATGGTACCCACAGGGCGATATCCCCGGCAGAGACCCTTCTTTCAGTGAGTCCGCTGATGGATGAGATCGGTGTGGAAGAAATGACCGATATCACCCCTTCTGACAGGCTAGGTATCCCCTGTTTTTCGGTATACCGTCCCCGTGCACCGCGAGGAGGTGTCCGCTACCACGCGGGGAAGGGCAAGGACCCTGTCCAGGCGAAAGTATCGGCCATGATGGAGGCGGTCGAACAGTATAGCGCAGAATACCGGATGGACCAGATGGAGTACGCAGCGTATGAAGACCTTCCACTACACCAGACGGTCAACCCCGCAGATCTCATTTTGCCACGAAACCTGCAGGAGAGGGAGAAACTGCACTGGAGCCCGGCGCTTGACCTGCTCTCCGGAGATGAGGTCCGGGTCCCAAGCAACGCTGTCTTTCACCCGTACGACACGATGGGGATGACATTTCCCCTATTCCAGAGTGATACGAACGGCCTTGCAAGCGGGAATGTGAAGGAAGAGGCATTGCTGCATGCCATGCTCGAAGTCATGAACCGGGATGGCATGAGCATCGCAGGACGGACCCGCTCCATGGGAAAACGGCTGGAGATCGACCTGCCTTGTCCGGCTCACAGTATCCGGGAAAAGATGGAGTCTGCCGGGATCGAGATTCACCTGTGGCTCCTTTCAGGGAAAACCCGGATCCCGACCATTGCCGCAGCAGCAGATGACACGGTGACAAAAGACCCTGAACTGCTCGTGATGGGATCGGGAACCCACCCAGACCCCTCTGTCGCGGCACTCGGGGCGCTCACCGAGATAGCCCAGATCCGGGCATTGTATCTGTCCGGAGTCCGGGAGAATCCTGATCGGAAAAGCCTGGTTGAACGGGCAGGGTATGAACGGATGAAGCGGATCAACAGGGAGTGGTTTGCCCGGGCAGAAGAGGTCCCCCTATCATCCCTTGAAGACAGGAGCACCCCTTACCTTGATGATGACATCAGGCTGGTCATTGATGAGCTCAGACCTCACGCTGAACGGGTCTGTGTCTGTGACCTGACGAGGACTGCGATTCCCGTCGTCCGAGTCATCGTTCCGGGGTTCGAAGTCTCTCATCTGAATCCTGCCCGTATCCGGAACCGGGCCTAACCCGGGGTGCGGCACTATCGTATCAGAATATGAGTTGGGAATACCCGGTAGTGTATTTGGGGCGGATACATAGGTTGTGGGGGATTTTTGGGTAACCTTGCCAGACAATTGACTATCTGTCTGAAAGAGAGCGCCCCTGGTACAACAACTGCTTTTTTGGGAGAGACCGATCCAAAATATCAGATCATCACTTTTTTCAGCTGCGTAACCGCTTTTATGGTACTTTCACGGGGATCAC
>CAZRAQ010000061.1:0-10261 GCA_964598015.1 uncultured Methanoregula sp.
TGGTCGGGGATAAAATGGGTGATGAGGGAGATCTCCCGCGTGAGTGCGAGCCGGTTGTGCATCTTCAGAACGCCCAGCCTGCATCCTTCACACCCACAGACCCCGGTCTCCAT
This sequence comes from uncultured Methanoregula sp., assembly GCA_964598015.1. GTDB lineage: Archaea > Halobacteriota > Methanomicrobia > Methanomicrobiales > Methanospirillaceae > UBA9949. Next base: position 114 of record CAZRAQ010000061.1, read on the forward strand.
GATCTCCGCAGGAAACTCCCCTTCAGGCAGGCAGAAAAGGTGCTGTGCAGATTTCAGGTCGACTGCAATGAAATCAAAGAGGTCGAACCCTGAATAGCAGAGGATGTGGACATTCGAGGGCAGGGCGGATCCAGGCGTATACCAGGCCGTGTCATGGGGGAGGTGCTCCTTGAGCGCCACAAGCCATTCCGTGTAGTTTCGTGGATTGGAAAGCGCAGTGTTCCAGTTGGCGACCATGACGCAGTCGCCGGATGCCGCTTCCGGGGGGAGGGCAGGGTGTACGGTCACCGGCTGGCCTTTTCCGGGGGGGAGGTATGCAGCGGCAAATGCCGTCGGGGCGGCCAGCGGAACGTTTGAGAAAGAGTGCTCCGCAAGTCCCGGGAAGAGGGATTCGGTATCCATCACGCACGGGAGCCTGACGGTCTTTTCACCATCGGTATATTCGGAGGTCCTTGCAAGACCGTCCCGTTTTTTCACCTCAAACAGTGTCACAATGCACCTCAGTTTCCGGGAGCTCTTTGCAGACCAGGGTGTGCCATTCCGGGCAGGTATAGACCGTAAAATGGCACCCGGGATTTTCCCTGATGAGCCGGGCGATCCCCCTGCATCCCTGTTGGACCATCACGGCGTCCCAGTCAGGGATCTCGCTCTGCCCGATAGGAAAGGTCTCTCCCAACGCCGGGGGATACGGTCCGAATGGCGGTTTGAACGAGAGGACAGTATCGTATCCCTCCCGGGGGTTGCCATCCATCGCGATCAGCACGCTCCCCGAAAGCGGGATGCGGGAGAGCCGGTCCTGGTAGGTCACGACCTCGGTCCGGTAACAGCTCTCTTCTCCACGATAGAAGAAACGATGTTTCGACACCCGGTCCTCCATGGCAAGCCTCTCGCGGTAGTGCAGGAGTTCGCGGTATCCCCTCAACAGCTGGGGATGGGACCGGCACCGGTCGTCGACAAGCTCCCAGAGGGTCCCTTCATCTATCGCCTGCCGGATATGGCTCATCTCCGCAAGGCTCACCGCAAGGTTATGCAGGGAGAGGAGCCGGACTGCACTGTCAGATTCCCGCAGTTCCTGTGCCGAATGCTCCCGGCAGACCCGGCAGGCGCAGGGGAGCTCGGACAACTCGTCGAGCCGATAGCTCCCCTGTGGGGTCAGGTACCGGCGGTCTTTTGCATAGAGGGCATACGCGGCCGAGTCGAATACATCGCACCCCATCGCAACGGCAAGGGCGAACATGGCGGGGTGTCCGGCCCCAAAGAGATGGACACATGCAGAGGGGGGCAGGCCACGTTTTGCGGCCATCACGACCCGGACAAGTTCAGGATACCGGTATGATTCCATCAAGGGGACCACAGCACCGATTGGACAGAACGAAAACCCGATTTCCCCGGCCTCTCTTCCGGCCTTCTCCCGAAGATCCTCAAAAATACCACCTTGGACAGGCCCGGCGAGCGGTGCATCAGGGCCGAACGCCTCTTTTGCCTCTTTGAGCCGTGCCATGGTGACCGCGAGCTCGTCGGATGCTCTCTCCCTGTCGGCATCCGGCGGGGTGGGGATGTCGAGGGGCACATGAATATCGCTCCCAATTGCCTTCTGGAATTCCAGCGTCTCGAGGTTCGTGATCTCCACATCACCGTAGACCGAGAGCTGAAACGACCCGGAATCGGTCATGATCAGGCCATCGAACCCGAGCAGTGCATGGAGTCCGGATGCGAGTGCCTGATCCCGGTATTCGCTGCTCCGCGAGAAGATGTACGCGTTCGTGATGATCCCCTCTGCGCCCATCGCCTTCATCTCGCTGGGCAGGACCGGCTGCAGGTGCGGGTTGATGACCGGCAGGAGGAGGGGTGTCCGGACTGTACTGTCCCCGGCCTTCAGCCGGCCGGTCCTCCCGGCTATATCTTTTTCCAGAACCTCGAAGCTGATAGCCATGGTGTATCCCGGGAATTTCTGCATTAGGTACGGTTTCGGGGAGCAAAGAATGTATGGCTCACGAGGTCGCTGGGGGCTTCAGTGGTCGTCTCAGGGCTTGTCACCGCTGCCGGGTTCCCAGCCCTGATGTTGTAATCGTTCCCGATCCTGGCCGGCTTCGGGGTTGCCACGATGATCGTGGGGGTCTTCTCGCTCATAGGTGCAATCGTGATCATACCGGCGATTTTGGCACTCTTGGGTGGGTTTGAAAAAAAGGCCTGCGGCCATGGAAGAGGAGAGAGCAGAGAGAACGATGCTTCCAGTCGATTACTAGCGCCCGCGAAATCATTTCGGTGGGAATCCTGAGATTTCGCGGGATCAGGTGAAAAGTATCTTACTCGAGAGAGAAGGCAGTGATTGCATCTCGCATCTCCTGCTCCCGGGAGATCCGTCTCCAGACACCAAACGTCATCATGGCTCCGGAAATCCTGATATTACTCCTGAATTGCTGGATGATACACCTGCATTACCAGGTCTCGGGAACCCCACACTCAAAAGGACGACCCATATCCAAGTCTCCCGTGATCTGATGTAAAAGGGTGAAGGTGAAGTAGCGCCGGGGAAATTAATTCCCCGGCAGGGGCGGCAGAAGTCGCAGTGTTGCACCGTAATTTTCGTCATCGGTTCCCACAAATATCTGAAAACCGTGTGCATCACTTTCCCGGACTGCAACAGACTCCACCTTGAAACCGTACAGAGTTCCTTCCAGCCGGGGAGTGTCATAGAGAATGACCTCCGGTTCTCCCCCGACCTCTCTCAATTCCCCGATGCAGTAGACGGCACTCGCAAAGGGGCCGTTGTCGGGTTCGGGCATTCCGCCCGCTTCCGCATCAAAAGCTGAGGAAATATAAATCAGACCGCTGCTGTCGAGATCCATTGCAACCAGGGGCCGGTTGAACACCGAAGGATCGGGATTTGGAAATGCCACCGACCGGAAGGGACCGAAGGAAAGAGTCTCGGGATCGAACACAGCCCAGCGCACATCGGTGGTGGGAAGACTCTGGGCGCGTTCGGCATAGAGAAATACATACCGATCCCCGAGCGCCGCAACAGCAGCAGCTTCGACATTATGGACGGGGACAGGCCATGGTATCACATCAATGATCCGCACCCGGTTGCCCTCCACATGCGCTTTAAAGATCTTCTGGAACCTTGGATCCCCAAGGCTATCTCCGCTCTCCAAGAGCAGCACGTCCTTCGTTCCGGGAATACGTGCAGCGCTTTCGAGGTCATTGCTTTTCAGTCCATGGAAGGAGAGCGCCTGTGGTTTCCAAAGAATCCCCTTCGAGTCGGCGGGTACGTAGAGCAGACTGCCACGCGGGTTTCCCGATTCGCCATCGATCTTTGCATCATGGACCGCAAGAAAGCAATCTCCCCCGAGCCAGGCAAGCCCGCTGAGATCGGGGAGATCTGATGCCTGCTGAAATCCCAGCGAACTGCCCATGCTGCGGATATCGACTCCGGGAACCTGAAGCTGCCCAGCCTGTGCGGAAAACGGCACCAGAAGAAAAACGACCATGAACACAAGAATTGATCGCTTTAATCCCACTGCGGTTACTGACCTTTTTAATGTGATCATGCGTACTGCCTCCATCTTTTTTTTTGGGTACGGTATCTTCATGTCTGATCTCTCTCTCCCTACATTTATTCTGGCACCATCAAAAAAAAGCCGAGTGCAACAGAGAGACGAAATTCTCTTACTCACCGGCCTTACATGATCCTGTGAAGTGCTGGAGTGCTACACGGAATCAGCATTAACCCGTTTTTCAACATCAGCTGTCCGGGATAAATAGGCAATAGGGTCCTATCCTGGAATTCTCTGGTTGCGGCATTTTGGATAAAAGGTTGTGTAAGGAAATTGCGGTAAAAACGAGAACCGCGATCCTGTACATCAGCCAAGATCCTATCAATTGAAAAATGATACGAATTGGTTCCAAAACTCAATGCACCATATTTAGTGCAACGTCAAGGCATATCCTGAAGTAACGCTGTTTTCCCTATTGATGTAAATGGCCACTGATCCGCCACCTGGGCGCCCTCCTGGTTTGGCGGCATATATCGCAGGTGGGGGGTAGGGGGAGCGGCCAACCCCACAAAATGTATCCATCTCATCAATTTCCCCACAACAGAGAGCGAAGAGCCATTTGAAAATTAAGAGTTTCATCCCACAGGCATTAACCCGGGATGGCAGCCGGTGATGCTCCTGCCGCCGTCCGGGGTGACAACAAAGGTATTCTCGATACCAACCATGCCGATACCCTTGATCCCTTTCTTGGGTTCTATAGCGATAACCATCCCTGATTCCAGGGGTTCATCAAATCCACTGCTGATGACCGGATTTTCTGCAATCTCAAGACCGATCCCATGACCGATGAACTGGACGTTCCTTTTCCCGTATCCCATGAAATTCTCAAGGAATCCAGGCTCCAGGCTTGTCATGATCTTCTCGTAGATCTGTGACGGGATTGCCCCGGGTTTGAGCAGGGGTATGATCGCGTTCTGGATATCCACGCACTGCTGGTGGATTGCGACTGCGTCCTCAGGCAATGCCCGTCCGAACACATAGGTCATCGTCTTATCAGTGTGGTATCCCTGGACTCCACACCCGATATCCACAAAGACGAGATCCCCGTCACGAAGATACCGGTTCCTGCTCCCCATCAGCGGGACAGCAGGCGATATTCCCCTGTTCCCCCCGGGGCTGTCAAGATAGGTGGGATATAAGGAACTCTCACCAAACCCGATCAGCCCCAGGAGAATCTCAGACTCGGACATACCGAACCGGACGATACCATGATGCCCCTCGTTCACCATGAGAGAATACAGTTTGGTCGTGAACTCCAGTTCGCTCATCCCTTCATATAGGACTTCCGGTGCAAGGTCTTCCAGCACGTGACGGTGGATTGTGCCGGCCTGCTCCATAAGGTCCAGTTCATACGGGCTTTTCACCGACCGTGCCTGCAGGATCTGCCGGTCAATATCCCTGAATTCCCTGAATGAAAAATGCTTCTGCAGACGCTGGAAGAGCGCGAGCGGGACCTGTTCGGATTCCAGGTAGACGATTCCGGGAATAGCCGTCATCGTTCCTGCAGGATCCCTGTAACTCCGCATGGGGAGGATATGAGGGAATAAGGACTCGTCCACTGCCCGTTCAAAACTCCGCCGCACCCAGAAGGAGGCCTCACCAGCCCGTACAATGAGCAGTATCCCGTCCTGAATAGTACCGGTGAAATAATAGAGATTGATATTGGAGGTGATGAATGCAATCTCCCAATCGGGATGGTGCATGTCCATCAGGACCCGGAAACGCTTCATCCTTCCCTCGAGTTCACTGAGGGGGACCTTGGTCTGCATCCTGAACTATCTGCAATTGTAACTATTTACGGCTAATGATACGACAAGGGAATTGTTGTTCCCGTGGAGAGAATCGCAAGGCACTGTTCGCGGAATGGCACAATACCCTACTCCTTCTCGCTGTTTTGTGCGTTAAAGGCTGAAGCGGGGTTGTTCCCTGGAACCAATTCAGTCATTGTAACCGTCGTTGGAGCGTCCTTTTCGGGGCGGCGACTCGATCTCGCAGGTGGGGGTGTGAGGTGGGGCAGTCTCACAATAGGTATCCGGTTCGTCATTCTTTCCTCACACAGGAGAGCGAAGAGCCAAAAAACGAGGGCCATCAGCTCGACCCTGATTGGTCTGACCCGAGATTCAATCTTTCAGGGTTGGGGAAGAAAAGAGCCCGGCCTGCCCATTATCGGACAGGAGTACGGGGTAAGGGTGTACCCGGAAAGATGCGGTATATCGGCCAGTCCCCTTCTCACTCTTCTGAGAATATCTGCCCTTCGAACGTGGAAAACTCCACGCAGTCCTCTTTCCAGCACCCTGGGGGGAGTCCCGCTTTCCTGCAGGTATGCTCCAGGAATTCCCTGCTGTCCCATTTCCACTCGACCGGGACCTGGGGGAGGAGGAGCCCGCTCCTCCCATAGCCCCGGACGATGAGCCCGTGCCGGCCCACTTCCACGGCTCCCGGACGACCTGCCGGATCCGCCTCCATGCGTTCTGGGACCGAGAGCACGGTCACCTCCACTCGAATACTGTGCAGCTCCGCTGCCCGGACCGGGGGGAAGCGGGGATCCTGGAGTGCCGCAGAGAGTGCAGCCTCCAGAATCGCCTCGCCAAGCGGGAGGTGCGGGTATGGGAACCCGATGCACCCCCTGAGTTCACCGTTCTTCGTGAGGGTCACAAAAACCCCCCGTTTCTGATCAAATATCGGGGCAAGGGCGGGGGGCTGGGTGTCCCTCCCGTCGATCTTCTGCTCAAGGACCGAACGGGCGAGCTGCACGGCACACGCTCCCTCTTCTGCGGTGAGGAGATCCATCAAGAGTAAATAATGAGGAGCCCTATATATATATGAGAGGGAGTGTGCGGCTGACGGTGGCCGGTTCCCGGCTGCTGAGGAAAGTCCCCCCACCACCTGGGCACGCAGCCATACGCAAGTATGGGTGGCGAGAGTCACGGCAATGGCACAGAAACGACACGGCCTGCCCCGAGCAATGATACGGCCGAGCCCTCACGGGCGAGACGCGGCTAGAAAGGCGCAAGATAACCCGCTGAGCTGAAGGGCAGGATACGATGAAACGGCGAACCCCTGCGGGTGCAAGCCAGAACAGGATATTGTGGCGTCCAGGCACTATCCGGGTATGGCGCGTAGCTGAATGCCGCATCGAACAGAAGGGGGCTTACTCCTCCCACTCACCATCTGATCTCCAGACCTTCCAATCCATCCGGGAATAGTTTTAATCTATCTTATATCCCAGAGTAATAATTCATGCATATTCCTACTCCTGACGAGCTGAAGGCACGGAGGGAGAACCTCGGGATCCGCCAGACCGAACTGGCTTTGCGTGCAGGGATCAGCCAGTCGATGGTGGCCCGGATCGAGGCAGGGAGCGTCGACCCCCGGACGAGCTTATTGAGAAAGATCGTGGATGTCCTGAACACGGCTGAAAAATCCCGGATGACGGCAGCACACGTCATGCATACCCCCGTTTTTTCAATCCAGGCCAATGAACCCGTCACGCGGGCAGTAGAGATCATGAACCTGAACAATATCTCGCAGATCCCGGTTATCGAAGACGGGGTGCCGGTCGGCTGCATCTCGGAATCCGCCATCGTGAGCGTGATAGAGGAGCAGAGTGCCCACCGGGCAGTCGGGCTCGCGGTAAAAAACTTCATGGAGCCCGGCTTTCCCATGGTCCCGCCTGGCATGGATATCGAGACCGTGGTCCGTATCCTCCAGAACCACCATGCAGTCCTCGTCATGGATGCCGGGGTGGTGACCGGGGTCATCACGAAGCACGACCTCATCTCCCTCATTGTCGAACGCTCGTAGAATCCCGGGACAATGTTCAGGAAATGATACCGGGGAGCTCTAAAAAAAAGAACGTGGAATTGGTTTAAACGGAGCTGCCCTGCATCCGGATGGACTGCACAGTGAGCACCATTAAAAGAAAGGGGAATTGGTTGATCCCCACGAACCTGGAAATGGGCGGGTCTTGATAAGGGGGACCCTACAGCATCGACACGAGGTCCCGCAATACCGCGATCGGTGCCTTGGCCTTGACGACACTGGAGGCAAGGAGCACCCCGCTGGTCCCGAGGTCGAGCGCGATCTTTACGCATTCCCCGGACTGGATCCCTGCACCGGTGAGGATCGCTACGTCCGGGTTTACCTTCCTGACGGCGTCCACCGATCTCCGGATGATGTCCGGGTTTGCCTTCGAGACCGAGACGCCGCTCCCGATCAGCTCCGGCGGCTCGATCGCCACATATGCCGGTCCAAGAGCGGCTGCGGCAGCACTCGTCGCCTCGTTATTCGAGCAGACCACGGCAGTGAGCCCGGCCCCCTTCAGCGCAGCCACCGAGGACTCGATCCCGGCAAGCGTCAGCCGACGCTCCGAATGGTTCACAAGCGACCCCTTCGCCCCGGCCATCTTCAGCGCCTCGGCAGTGATCGCCCCGGTATGGGCACCCGGTTCATCCCCGTCGACGTGCTGGGCAAAGACCGGCAGGCTGTAGTGCATGGAGAGGGGATGGATATTCATGTAGCTCGGCGCGAGCGCGATCGCAACCCCGCTCTCTTCCGCCACCTGTTCTGCTGCACCGGCAATATTGTGGGAACGCTGCCCTGCTCCTTCGGAATACGTCTTCAGGTTGATGAGGATGAATGCTTTTGTCATGTTCTGCTCCCTTGAGATTTTTTCGTGTTCTGTTTCCTTGAGAAAAAGAGTGATCGTGAGGGGAGATAAGATTTGGCGAGCGAGGAGGTCTGGGAGGACGCTTGGCGAGTATGCCACTCTGGGATGCCACCTGGCGAGCGTATCAGTACGAGAAACCATTTAGAGAGCGTGCAAGTCTGGGAGGCTCCTTGTCGAGCGTATCAGTACGAGATCCAATTAGAGAGTATGCAAGTCTGGGAGTCTCTTTGTCGAGCGCATCAGTACAAGATGCCATTTAGAGAGCATGCCAGTCATTGAGGCTACTGTCGAATGTATCAGTACGAGATCCATTTAGAGAGCGTGCAAGTCTGGGAGGCCACTTGGTGAGAGTAGTAATACGAGGTCCATTTAGCGTGAGTGCCCGTCAGCGAGACGGCCTACCGAGCGTATTAGTCAGAGAGGCCATGGAGATAATGCCCTGTAGTGATCCCCCCTTGCGCCATGGCCTTGATCCTCGCCTTCAGGGCAGGAAGTCTCTCAGAAAATCTCCCTTTCCCCTCCCACCAGGCAGGACCCTTCATCGCTGTACGATAGATCTCGATCATGCCGGATGCATACGAAGGACCCCTCCACCGTGCATCGATGACAACACGATCCACACCTGCACGGGCAAGGGCGGGCAGGTAATCGATCAGGCAGAGCTCCGCAGCGTTCAGGATATGCGTCCTCCCCCAGGGGTCCGGATGCACCGGGAATATCCGTCCGGTCGCATCAGAAATCCCATGCAGCAGCCGTCCCGGATCACCTTGCCGTTTAGCGAGATCGAGCAGGGGATCTGCAGTTATCATTGCCGGGATACTCCCCTGCACGATAACCCCCACCTCCCCTTCCTCACCGAGATGGCTGCAGAGATCGGTGATAGCATCGCCAGACAACTCTGGCGAGAGGAGAACGCTCGAACAGTCCTGGAACAGGCTCCGGACGGATACCGCATTGAACACATTCAGGTCCGGCCCTCCGGACACGCGCATTCTGGGGACAACGGAACAGATGGGGTCTGCATACATGGCCCCTTCTGTCATGACCTCTTCGAGTCCTGCACGCGCAAGTCCGGGGAGGAGGGAGAGCGCACGAGCAGTGAACTCCGGGACCTGGACCCGGGGCCACTTCCAGGCAAACCGCACCTTTCTCTCCGTGCAGACTGCAAGAGCCTGCAGGAGGTCTGCCTCCAGAGCACCCGGGTCCGGCTCAAAAAAAATGCGGTCGCACCCGGCTCTGGCAGCGGCGATGACCGCCTCGGTCTCATTGCAGATGACCGCAAGTTCCGGGCTCCTTGCATTCCGTGCACGCTTCCGTGCCAGGACAGGGAGGAGGGTGGCCAGATGGCAATCGGCAGCCTCCCGCATCGCTCTCCCGGGACGATGCCAGGCAATGAGGGCCTGTTCAGCCTGATCGAAGAATTGGCGCCTAAACCGGTTGAGAGCGCCAACGGGGAGGAACAACCCTCCGTTGTACAGGAGATCGAGGTTCCGGACCCTGAATGCAGTTCCCCCGCTTTTTGCGACCTGCCTGGTGATCTCTTCAGAAGTTGTGGGTCTCGCCCCCGCCCGTTCCGGGACAAAGTCAGCCTCCCGCCGTACGGTGACCTCATCCCCTCCGGGGAGCGCAAAGACTCCAAGAAGAACCGGGGGCTCCCCATCTGCAACGGTAAGAGTCACATCGATCTGCACCGGGAACCTGCCGGCAGGACCCTGCGCATTCCTGACCGCTGCGGCTGCCCGCTCCAGTGCTCCGCTCCGGGTCAGGTACAGTTCCATACCTGGCCTGCAGCCGGTTGATTGCCGGATGACGAGGTCCCTCCCGAGCTGTTCAACGGCACTTTTGAGCACAAACCCGGATTCTGCCCGGGTGGCGGGATCAATCCCGACCAGCCCGTCTCCCGGGGCAGGAATCGTCCCTCC
>CAZRAQ010000062.1:0-9991 GCA_964598015.1 uncultured Methanoregula sp.
GGCTATGTAAGCATCTTTCATAGCAGCGGTGTGCCCTTTATCCCAGGTAGGGGCTATGTAAGCATCTTTCATAGCAGCGGTGTGCCCTTTATCCCAGGTAGGGGCTGTATAGGCTCTTTTGAGGGCGGCTGTGTTCCCGGCATCCCAGGTAGGGGCTTTATAGGCCTCTTTGAGAGCAGCGGTGTTTCCGGCATCCCAGGTAGCGGCTTTATATGCCTCTTTAAGAGCATCCGTATGCCCTTTGTCCCATAGAGACAAATCCACTTCACTTGCCGATACGCTCGTAATGACCATTCCCAGAAGAAGGATCAGAGCTACGATTCCAATTTTAATTTTCATCGTCATGCATCATCTACCTCTTTTTCGACGTGATTTTTCGATGTGATAAAGCCTTTACAAAACATAATAGATCATTATTGGATAATAAACATTGTTTTCACACTCGCAGGGTAAACGTGAGCTGATCAACCGCTCCTCCCTTTCTGAAATGCTACTTCGTCCAGGGGGAGTAGTTTATCATCACCGTGAGCAGGATCGCTGCAGCTTTTAGGGATACTCTGCATGCGGGCAGCGTGACTCCCTGAGCTTTCCGGGGTTTTACTATATATTGGTGAAGTGTTAAGCGCCGGAATCCACTTGCTTCTTCCTCTCATTGGGATTTGCCCCCATCCAGCCCGCTGTCTTCCCCCTCACGAATCAAAGAAAAGCATTGATCCTTCGCCCGTTTCTGATCGGGATCTGGTCAAAATCTCTGGAATGAACTCTTGAATAGATACCCCCGGGCAGTTATTCGGGACCCGTTCGGGTTTGTGGTATTGCCGGCATCTTCACATCCAGGACGATGTTGCGCCCGCAGAGCACTTCGGCGTTCCGGGCCGGCAGGGTCACGATATCCTCCTGTTTGAGCTGGTAGATCCTGCCGTCCACCCCCATGAAAGGCTCCATGTCGGCAAGGACGCGGGAGAGGACAAACTCGGGGGGGACCTCGGCTTCTTCGAGGATCGCTTCACAGGACACGCAGGTCGGGGCGGCAGGGTGTCTGGCCCTTGCAGTCGTGGTGCAGGGGATGAGGCGGCACCTGGACTGGCCGATAGCGAGCACGATTCCGTCGAACATCTCCCGCTCTTCAGGGAGCATGCGTTTGAGCTCGTCCCGGTCGATATGGTGGCCCTCCTCCTGGTTGCGTGCAAGGCCGAGTATCTTCTCTGCCCGGAGCATGAACAGGTCCTGGAGGGTCTCCCGTATGCTGCTCACCCGCTCGATCATGACCCGTGCTTTGTCGGAGAACGGGTCCTCGTTCGCATACACTTCGCCAAGAAGACTCTCGAGTTCCTTCCCGGTGGATTCGTAGAGGTCAGGGGGGAGGGAGAGGAGCCTGCCCGTCTCCCGCTCCGAGATCAGGATTGTCCGGAGCTCATCAAGGTGCACGGGAGGTCTCACCCCCGCCAATCTCGGCAAGGCCCCTGCAGCAGAGGAACACGGCAAGGGCCTCGGGCACGGTGCTCCCCCCAAGCGGAACATCGTACACCTCCCCGAGCAGGGGCATCGTAACCGGCCGGGTGCAGTCCACCCTGACCGGACGGGTCCCGAAGATGACGGCATCCTGCAGGGGGTCGAAATCAGGGAGGTCGCGGACCGGGACCGGGGTGACACGAAAACCGCTTCCTCCGTGGAGTGAGGAGGGGAGCCGGATCAGCCGTTTCGTGTCGGTGGTGACCGGTTCATCGGCGAGGGCCGCTCTCTTCTGGAGGATTGGGAGGAACGGACCCTCCTTTGCCGCAGAGAGCGCCCGGATCACCTTGCCGATGGCAACGTCCTTGAGGTTGATTTCGGCAGGATCGCTCTGCAGTGCAGACCGCAGGTCGCGGCTCCGTTTCAGGAATTCTTCTGCAGTCACCTTTCCCACCCCCTCAATTGAGGAGAGCTCGCCAATTGCATCTTTTGGTGCCATGCTCTCCAGTCTCATGAGGTACTCGGTCAGTGCCTCTATATATCGCTGGCGCCATCCGCGGTGTGAAGGTGAGGAGGCGGAGAGGGCGATGCCGGGATCAAGCCCGATCCCGCAGACATAGTCCACCAGTTCCCGCCGTTCGGCACTCCCAAATCCCCGCACCGCGATATCCCTGATGTGGATGTGGTAGCCCCTCCCCCCCGAAAAAACAAGGTATATCTCTTTTTCGCTGAACCCGAGCTCCCCGGTGAGCATCGCGATCAGCTTCCCGGTCTCCTCCTTGACGCGGGCAAGCATCTGGTCGTAGGGTCCCCGGACGAGGTGATCGGCATCCAGGTCGAAGATGAGATCGGCGCCGAGCCATGCTTTCTCCCCCATCGTGGGTGCATGCGGCATGCCATAGTATGCCGAGGAGTAGTACAGGTGGGCCGGGGCGACGCTCCGGATGTACTCGAAGAGCTCCGTCTTGTGGGGATACCCGATGTGCCGCCGCATCCGGATCTCGGGATACCCCGGGTCAAAGAGGACAAACGCCCACTCCCGTTGCTCAACGGAAGGGGGTGCACTCAGGGGTGCCGTATGGTAATAGTCGGCAAATCTCTGGCGGAGGAACTCGATCGTAGCCGCTTTCATGGCAGCTCCTTTACCATGTACGGCCCCCTTCGCTCATAGCCATGCCGGCGATAGTAGGGCCGGACGCCGATCCCGCTCATCACCGCGATCTCCCGGTATCCCTCCGCTGCCGCAGCCTCTCCTGCGGCCTCGAGCAGTTCCCTGCCAACCCTCCGGTGCTGCCGCTGGTCTGGCGAGGGCATACTGCCGAGCGGGACCACGCTGCCGTAGACATGGAGTTCACGGAGGAGTGCCGCATCTGCGGTATCGCTGTTCACCCGCTTGCCCCCCGTCCGGAGCCGGGCAAACCCGATCAGGGAATTTCCGGAATCTGCCGAGATGAAGTGCTCCTCCCCTCCCACCGCTTCGTAGCGGAGGGTCCGGAGCTCATGCGGCCCTTCCGAAGGGTTACGCCCGACCTCCCTGCACCGTATGCACCGGCAACTCCCCCCCTGCTCTTCCAGCCTCTGCTTACAGAGCTGCCGGAAATTGCTGTGCCGCGAGCCGGCAACGATCAGCTTTGCCGGGATGTCGCGCTGGATCCGCTGGAGGCGGACATAGTCGGGGAGGAGTAACTTTCCGTAGGCGACAAGGTCGATGAGGGCGTCTTCTTCGTAGGGGAGATACTCCCCGTCACGCCAGAGCTGTTCGATTTCTGAGCCCGGTGTCACCAGGGTCGGGTAGATCTTCAGGAAGTCCGGCCTTAAGGCGGGATTTTCGAAGAGTTCTTCAAACATCCACCGGTCCTTTTCGATCGTGCTCCCCGGGAGATTTGGCATGACGTGGAACCCAACCTTGAGGCCGGCGTCACGGGCTGTGCGGTTTGCAGCGATCGCGTCTTCCGTGGTGCAGCCCCTCCGGTTGAGGGCAAGGAGGGCATCATCCACCTGCTGGACGCCGAGCTCGACCTTGGTCACCCCGAGGGAGAGCATCCTGCTGACGTGTTCTGGTCTGCACCAGTCCGGTCTCGTCTCGAAGGTGATCGCCACGCACCGAACAGGGGCATACTCGTTCCTGCGGAAGATGGCGGCCGTGTCGCTGCCCCCTGGTCCGCCCCGGTACTCGTTCATTGCCCGGATGCACGATGCGACGAACCATTCCTGGTAGTCAGCCGGACGGGCCGTCATGGTGCCGCCCATGACGATCAGCTCCACCTTGTCGACAGGGTGGCCGAGGAGCTCGAACTGGCCGAGCCGGGCTGCTACCTGCCGGTAGGGATCGTAGCCATGCTCCCGTGCCCTGAGCGCTGCGGGCTCTTCGCCGGTATAGGACTGGGGGGAGCCATAGGGGTGGTCCGGACCGCCCGGACAAGGGAGACATTTCCCGTGCGGGCAGGGGAAAGGGGAGGTCATGACGGCGACAGGGGCGACCCCGGAGAGGGTCCTCGTAGGTTTGACGAGCAGGAGTTTCCTGAGGGCCGTTTTCTCATGCGGCAGTGCGGCAGCAAGGAGGGCGGAATTCCTGGGCACGGAGTCAAGCCGGTATTTCCGGCATACTTCCACTTTCAGTCTCGTGACATCGGATGGGTCGGGATCCCGCGAAAAGAGGAGGTCGATAATCTCCCGGTGGATGTCCGGAATGCTCATAAAAGAGTTATTGCTCGACAGCAACCTTCTCCGGCGCCATCTCGCTTGTCACGGTCAGTCCGGGCCGCTGGGTCTGAATGTGTGAGACGATCTCATCACCCAGTGCAAGGATCGCGTCCTTGTGGCACTTCTTGTTTTTGTGGATGTGAACAGGAGAAATTTGAAGGGAAGAATAATGTTTCGTGGGGATTTCATCGTTGGTGATGCTTTCATAGTACTTTTTGATGTGAATCATCAGCATGTGGAGATGGAGTAACTCTTCCTTTTGCACACTATCACCTTTCTTCACGTCACTTCTTATTTTGGGAACGTGATATATTTTTTTGGTGAAGTTTATATCCAGCTTTTGCGTGCGGCCGGAACCCTCGTAGGACTGGCTGTTGGGGACGCTTTTGGTGCGCCCCTTGAAGGCATGCCTGCCCCGTTGAAAAAAGTCAGGGATATGGAATATTCGTACCAGCGAGGCCGCAAGCCGGGTGTGTTCACTGATGATACCGCGCAGGCGCTTGCGGTCGCCCGCTCGCTCGCCCGATGCAGGGGGTATTTCCCCGAGGACATGATGGTGGAGCTGGTGACAGCCTATCGTTTTGATCCTGAGGTGTACGGCCCGACTTCCCGGCAAGTCTTTGACCTGGTGCTGCTCGGCATGGACCCCCGTGAGGCTGCAGTGGCCGCACATGCAATGAACGGTCGCAGCCGGAGCAACGGGAGTGTGATGCGGGGGGCGCCGATCGGTGTCTTTTACGCCGGCAGGATGGTGGAGGAGTGCAGCAGGGCATGCTCCCGCCTCACCCATTACGACCCGGTGGCCGGTGCCTGCTCTGCATTCGTGAACCGGATGGTGAGCGACCTCTGCCGGGAGAGGGGAAAGGAGGAGGCGTACTTGCGGGCACTCTCACTCTGCCGGGACGAGGAGGTCTTCGCCCTGCTGAGTGAGTACCGGCACTACGACCCGGTCCCCGGGCTGGACTGCCTCCTTGCCACCCATGCCGCACTCACGGTCTTTTTAGAGAACGATACCTTCGAGGAGACACTCGTCTCCGCAGTGAACCTCGGCGGGGATGCCGACACGGTCGGAGCGATTGCCGGTGCTCTCGCGGGATCCTGGTATGGGCCCATGGCCATCCCCAAAAGGTGGCTTGCAGGTCTGCACGGTCTCTCGCATGTCACGTCTGTTGCGTGGGATCTGTGGAATGCCGCGAAGGAGTGAGACCAGATTAGAACGTTGTGGAGTCCAGAATGTTTGTTTCCTGCGCTCCTCGCATGAGGTCTTCTCCTGCTCAGGCAGGAGCTGTCGCCCCAGGCCCCTTACAGGATGAATGCCGCCGCTCCCGGAAAGCGCCATGGGGACGGTTCAATGACTGTTTCGGTGTGCAGAGAACAACCTCGATTTTCGTCTCCCCCTCCAAAACAGCGATGAGCCAAAAGAAAAAGATGGATCACACGGGCATGAGTTCGACGAACTGGAGCCCCCGTCCCTTCTCGCATTGCCCTGGTGCTCCACCAAGAACAGTGACGATGGTATATTTTTCCCGCTCGACAATCCCGTCAGGGCGGCAGAAGGGGTAGTTCTGGCACTGCTCCCTTGTGCATGGGCATTCGAACTGGATCTTTGTATTCTTGATCGCCATGTCAGCGGAGATGAGAGCGGGGATTGGCGATTCAACCACTTCGACAGCCCTAGTCCCGTTGAGGTGCACGACGCAGGAATGTTCCGCAGGGCGGACTCCCACGATCCGGTAGCGCCGCCCCTTCTTCAGGTTGTTGCATGCCTTGTTCAATTTGCAGGCATTGCAGTCGGAGATTGTTCCTTCGTACATGAACTCGAGCCCGTTTTTAGCGAGCTCCTTTCCGATCAGGGTCACTTTCGGTTTCATGTCGGCCATCTTCGTTCACTCCGTATACAGCATCTGGATCAGGTGTTCTGCAGACTCCCGTGAAAGCCCCATGTCAAGGATGGTGAAACGCTCCGGGCGGATATCCTTTGCAGAAAGGAGTGCCTCGACTGCTATCTTGTCCGGAATCCCCACCTCGTTCGGTGTTGTCGGGGCACCGACCTGGCGGAGCGCATCCCGGATCTCCTTCCAGTTCCCCCCGTGCAGGTACATGGTGATGATCGTCCCGATCCCGCAGGCCTCCCCGTGGAGTGCTTTGCCCGGCGCAAGCCGCTCCAGGGCATGGCCGAACTTATGCTCGCCTCCCGATCC
The DNA here is from genome assembly GCA_964598015.1 of uncultured Methanoregula sp. Taxonomy (GTDB): domain Archaea; phylum Halobacteriota; class Methanomicrobia; order Methanomicrobiales; family Methanospirillaceae; genus UBA9949. The sequence goes on from CAZRAQ010000062.1 coordinate 6,357, forward strand.
TGGGCGGGATGAACCGGCAATGCTCATTGCCACACCCGAGGAGACGAGTGCCTTGATGACAAACCGTGCGCTCTCTTCCTGGCAGGGCTTGATCGTTCTGGCATTCTTCATCAGGAGCTCGGCAGTCATCCGGGAGAGGGCGATTGCGTATTCACTCACGGATTCCCCCCGCAACCGGGAGGCCAGCTCCCAGTCAAGGCATGCCGTGTAGTTCGACATGATGTCGGCACAACCGGCTGCAAGGAGCCGGTGGGGAGCCCTGGCAATCACTTCGGTGTCGGCGATGATAGCAATGGGGGGCTGGGCCTCGAGCGATGCGCTCCCTTCCTCCATCGGGACTGATGCCCGCGAGGATGCGATGCCATCGTGGGAGGCGGCCGTCGGGACGCTGATGTACTGCCGGTCCAGGTTGTATGAGGCGATCTTTGCGGTATCGATCACCCTTCCTCCTCCGACGCCCACGATGAAGTCCGCTCCCTGTGCAGCCTCTTCAGCCTCGTGGATCACCTGCATGCTGATCGATCCGGCAACAAACGACCTGACCTCGTACATCTCCCCGAGGATCCGTAGCACCTCATCGCCGGCAAGGTCACGGGTATGCGTACCGGTGATCACGAGCGCTGACCGTCCCAGACGGAGATCGGAACAGACTGCCGGGATGTGCGAGAGCACACCATGGCCGATAACGATGTCCCGCGGGAGCTGCATCCACCGGGACATCTCAAAGCCTTTCTGCTTCAGTACTTTAATACGGTCCGCGCTCATTCAGATCAGGGAATGATTAGGGATTTCATCTACAAATACTACGTAGATCCCATCGTGTACGGCCAACCGTACAACGTCGTCGACACACTCACCTATGCTCTTGTCCTGATTGTGGCGCTCTATATCATTTACCGGTGGCTTGACCGCTCAAAGATCGTCAAGGTTGACAGCCGGTTCATTCTTGCCACGCTTCCCTTCGTGGTGCTCGGAGGCCTTCTGCGAGTCGTGGAGGATACCGGGATGATCCACCCTCCCTGGCAGTACCTGCTGATCACGCCGCTCATCTACTTTGTCCTCTTCTTCTTCACGGTGCTCGTCCTGGTGGCCACGGCCCATGCCGAGAAGGCCGGGCTCATTGGGGACTACGCCCTTTACTACGCCGGAATAGGGGGGATTTCCTGCGTTGCAATCGCCGGGCTGCTGGTCTCGTTCGGACTGGATAACGGGATCGTCTCGATTCCGGTGCTTGCCGCGATCCTTGGCATGGGGATTCTGGCGACGCTCCTTGTCTACGGGGCCATGCGGTACCTTCTCGGGTGGCGCTACGCTGCAGACCCGCTCTATCTTGCCCTCATTTTCGGGCAGATGCTTGATGCCAGCGCCACGAGCTACGGGATCGAGCTCCACCCCATCGATTACATGGAGGTCCACGTGGTGGGGTCCGCCCTGATCGATCTGACCGGTACGGCGTTTGTCATGTTCCCGCTCAAGCTGGCCGTCCTCTTCCCTGGCATCTATATCCTCCAGCGGTACAGGAACGAGGGTCCTGCAATCCTCTGGCACCTCATCGTCCTCGCCATGATCACCGTCGGCCTAGCACCTGGTGTCAGGGACATGGTACGGATGGTGCTGTATGTCTGATTCCGCACGATACGCGGTCTTCACCTGCATTCTCTTTGCCGCGTCGGTTGCGGCCGGCGTGGTGCTCACGATTGGGGACCCGTCTGTCGGCACGCAGCTCCTCGACATGTTCAGGGAGGCGATCCCCGGAGAGGTGATCGGCAGTTCCGGGCCGGTCCTTGCAGCAACGCTCTTTTTCAACAACCTGCAGGCGTGCCTGGTCATGTTCCTTGGCGGGGCGTCGTTTGGGATCCTGACCGCGCTGGTCATCGTTTCAAACGGTTTCATGATCGGTTCTATCGTTGAGATCGTCCGGCAGCAGGAGGGGGCTCTGTACATCGCAGCAGCACTGTTTCCCCATGGGATCTTCGAGATCCCTGCGTTCATTATCTCCGGGACGCTCGGATTTTTGCTCGCACGGTCGTTGTGGAACGAGTGGAGCCTGCGGGGGGACGCAGCTGCCGATGCATCCCGGATGGGCAGGACGTTTCTCCTGTTTGTGGTGCCGCTCGTCCTCCTCGCGGCGTTCACAGAGGCATTTATTACGCCGGAAATCATAGCTTCTGTAGCTTGAGGTTTTTTGCACATGGACGAGGATCAGGGTGCGCTGCCGCCAAAAGATGATTTCAGCGCCTGGTACAACGAGCTCTTGTGGCGTGCCGAGATCATGGATGTCAGGTACCCGGTCAAGGGGCTGTATGTCTGGTACCCGTTTGGGTTTGGCCTCCGGAAGAACGTGTACGGGGAGCTGCGGGCGCTGCTCGACCGCGACCACGATGAAGCCCTCTTCCCGCTGCTCATCCCCGAGACCGAGCTCGCAAAAGAGGCAGAGCACATCAAGGGGTTTGAAGAGGAGGTGTACTGGGTCACCCACGGCGGCACTTCCCCCCTGGAGGTGAAACTGGCCCTGCGGCCGACGAGTGAATGTGCCATTTACCCGATGTACCACCTCTGGGTCCGTTCCCATGCGGATCTCCCGCTCCGGATTTACCAGATCGTGAACACGTTCCGGTACGAGACAAAGCATACCCGCCCGCTCATCCGGCTCCGTGAGATCACCTCCTTTTCGGAAGCCCACACGGTGCATGCAACGTGGGAGGATGCGGAACGGCAGGTGCATGCGGCGATCGCACTCTACAAGAAGTTCTACGATACCCTCTGTGTCCCGGTGATCGTCTCGAAGCGGCCAGACTGGGACAAGTTCCCGGGTGCCGACTACACGATTGCGGTCGATACGATTATGCCGGACGGGCGGACCCTCCAGATCGGGACGGTGCACCATCTGGGCGACCATTTCTCAAAGACGTTCTCGATCATGTACGAGGATGTCAACGGGGAGCAGCAGTTCGCCCAGCAGACCTGTTACGGGATATCCGAGCGATCGATAGCAGCGCTGATCAGTATGCACGGCGATGAGAAGGGACTTGTCCTCCCTCCCTCGTTAGCTCCAGTCCAGCTGGTTATCGTGCCGATCACCATCGGGAAGCGGAAGGAGGAGGTGCTTGCGGCTGCACGGGAGATCGAGCGGGAACTGTGTGACGCCGGGCTCCGCGTGAAGGTGGACGTCCGCGACCTTCGCCCCGGCGCCAAGTACTATTACTGGGAGATGCGTGGTGTCCCGCTCCGTCTCGAGGTGGGCCCAAGAGACCTTGACGCAGGCCAGGTGACCTCGGTGACACGGCTGGGGCAAAAATCAGCGATTCCCCGTGCATCGCTCTCCTGTGGGGTTGGAGAGGTGCTTGCCGGGTTTGCGGCAACCCTCACGGGCAGGGGTGAAGAGCACCTCCGGTCGCATGCGAAAGTCGTCGATACCATCGAGGAGCTCTCCGCGGTGATCGGGCAGGGGGTCGCGATTGTCCCCTGGTGTGGCGAGAGGGGATGTGCCGACTTTATCGAGGAGACCGTGAACGCGAGCGTGCTCGGCACCGAAGTACAGGCCAATTTTACCCGTCCTGCCGAAGGTGCATGTATCGCCTGCGGGAAGAAGGGGACCGCGACGCTGGTGGGCCGGTCGTACTAATTTTTTTTAA
>CAZRAQ010000063.1:0-4073 GCA_964598015.1 uncultured Methanoregula sp.
GGGTGGCGGGATCAATCCCGACCAGCCCGTCTCCCGGGGCAGGAATCGTCCCTCCTGCCGCTGCTACCCGGACCACCTGCCCATGGCAGGACCGGATCGTCCCGAGAAAGAGACCCTGTTTGTCAGGCCGGTCACGCCCCATGAGTGACGGTCCATGGTCTCCGCAGATATACCCGGAGGTGAACCCACGTGAGAACGCGATGGCGAGGAGATCCATCTCGCTCTGCAACGGGACAAATGAGCCGCTGGCAGCCGCATCAAGTGCCCTCCGGTAGATCGAGGTGACAACGGCCACATAGTCCGGGGAGCGCATCCTCCCCTCGATCTTCAGAGCAGAGAAAGGCCGTTCCAGGAGAAGGGGGAGCTTTGAATACAGGCAGAGATCTCTTGTCGACAGGAGGCATCGTTCCTTGAGCGGAACTGCCCGTGCCCGGCTCATCCTGCCCCAGGAATCGGCCGTTCCGGCAAGGAGCGAATAGTCCCTCCGGCAGGGCTGTGCGCAGGCACCCCGGTTCCCGCTCCTGCCCCCGATTACAGAAGAGAGGAGGCACTGGCCTGAGTAGGCATAACAGAGTGCCCCATGGAGGAACACCTCTATCCCCGGTCGCTTTTTTTGGGGCAACGAGAAGATCCGGTCGATCTCGTGCAGCGGGACCTCCCGTGCGAGGACGACCCGGTCGTACCCCAATCGTTTCGCGTAGGCCACCCCCTCGGCACTGGTGATCGTGCACTGGGTGGAAGCGTGGCGCGGGAGGCCGGGGACGACATCGCGGGCAAGCATGGCGACACCCGGGTCCTGGATAAGGACGGCATCTACTCCCATGGCATACAGGTCCCGAAGGTACCTGGCAACATCGGGAAGTTCCCGGTCGTGGACCAGGGTATTGACCGTCACGTATACCCTGGCACCGCGCAGGTGCGCATACTCCAGTGCTTTGCACAGCTCCTCGTCGCTGAAATTTGCACTGTATTTCCGGGCCCCGAACCGTTTCCCGCCGATATAGACCGCATCGGCACCTGCGTTGACCGCAGCGACGAGCGAGTCCATCGACCCTGAGGGGGCAAGGAGCTCGGGAAGAGGAGCCTGTTTTCCAGCCATGAAACCACGTATATAGTAGGTATCCGCTGGGGCAGTGATAAAGCCAGCAAGGGGGGGAGCCATTTCGAGCAGGGGACTTATATGTCCCGCTGATCTATCCACTCTTATGCAGTGTGTCGCCTCCCTTGTGGACCCCCGGTATATTCCGGATGCGCAAGAGGGCGGGGCCGATCTGGTCGAGCTCCGGCTGGACCTCTTTCCCAAGGATTTGTCGCCGGAACAGGCGGCATGTATCAGGAAGTGCACCCTCCCCATGATTATCACCGTCAGGAGCCGGCAGGAGGGAGGCAATTTTCGCGGCTCTCCTGATGACTGGTGGGCGCTGGTCTCCCCATGGCTCACCGATGCAACCTATGTCGACGTGGAACAGGACTTTTCCATGCTCGCCCCGTTTGTCCAGGACGAGGGGCCCGATATCATCGCCTCCTTCCATTCCGGGCGGATGCTGCTTGGCGGGGAGATGGGGGCGGTGGCATCGCGGCTCCGGGCGTATGGCATACCCAAGGTCGTGGTCCGGCCGGAGAACCCCATCGATGTCCTGACGCTCTGCTGGTTCACCCAGCGGACAGAAAAGCCGATCATCACCAGCATGATCGGATCACGGTACCGGTATACGCGGGTCATGCTCCCCCTCTTCGGCTCGGCCATGGCGTTCGCTTACGCAGGGGAGCCAACCGCAGAAGGGCAGTATCCTATCCGTGAGATGCGGCAGATGATGGATACCCTAATGGAGTAGCTATCGTCCCGTTTCGGGAGTGCCATCATTTCAGGTTCCCTTCCCGGACAAAATTCCTGTACTTCCCCTGTTCGAGGGCTGCATCAATCAGTATCAGGGCAAGCATCGCTTCTGCCACCGGGAGGAGCCGTGGGACGATGCAGGGGTCATGCCTTCCGCCGGTCGAGACCGTCGTCTCCTCCCCCCGGCTGGTACGGGTTTTCTGGGGGAGCGCGATCGATGCAGTGGGTTTGACTGCGATCCGGACGACGATCTCATTGCCATTGCTGATGCCCCCGAGGATCCCCCCTGCATGGTTGGAGAGAGACCCTGTCGCGTCCATCGGGTCGTTATGCTCGCTCCCTTTCAACCGTGCAGCGCGAAACCCGTCACCAATCTCCACCCCTTTCACGGCGCCGATCCCCATCATCGCAGCGGCGATCTGGCTGTCGAGCTTCCCAAAGACCGGGTCGCCGAGTCCTGGCGGCACCCCGGTTGCCGAGATCCGGATGATCCCCCCGACCGAATCTCCCGCTTGCTTCGCCTTCCTGATCTCCTCCTCCCTGCCAGCGGGGTCCGATATCCCGTGTATCTCCTCGACCGTTCCCGCTACGGATATCCCGATCCTGGCAAGGCACTTTGCCGCAACCGCACCGGCAGCGACCCGTGCCACTGTCTCGCGGCCTGACGACCTTCCGCCACCCCGGTGATCCCGGAATCCGTATTTTTCCTGGAAGGTGTAATCGGCATGACCGGGGCGGAAGACCTCCCGGAGCGGGTCGTAATCTGAGGAGCGTGCATCGGCGTTCCTGACAATGAGGGCAATCGGCATCCCGGTGGTCTTTCCCTCAAATACCCCCGAGAGGATCTCGACCTGGTCCGGTTCTGCCCGCGGCGAGGTGAGGGGGCCGGTCCCGGGCCGCCTCCGGTCGAGTGCCGGCTGGATATCCTCCACCGAGAGGGGGAGCAGGGCAGGGCACCCGTCGATGACAACCCCGAGCGCCTTCCCGTGGCTCTCCCCGAAGGTGGTGATCCGGAACGATCTCCCAAAGGTATTCATGGCATCGCGTCCCTGACCAGTTCCAGCGGCGGGGCAATTCCCGTGAAGTGCCGGAACTGGGCGGCAGCCTGGCGGACAAACATCTCTGTCCCGGGGATGGTCTGACATCCGGTGTTCCGGGCGATCCGAAGGAGCGGTGTCTCGGGCGGAGTGTACACGAGATCGAACACGGTCATCGTGGACCGGAGCTGGTGCTTCTGGAGCGGGCTCTTCAGCTCCGGCTCCATGCCAATTGAGGTTGCATTGACCACCACGGTGGGATTGAGACGGTCGAATGCCCCCGGCGGCCCATACGAACACCCGAACCGCGTTGCCAGCACCTCTGCTTTTTCGACGGTCCGGTTCAGGATCGTGACGTCCATGTCGAGCGAGAGGAGAGCGTAGACCGCTGCAGCAGCCGCCCCCCCGGCACCCAGCAGTACTGCGTTCTCCCCGCGAAGTTCCGAGAGGGGTTCGCGGATCCCGATCCAGTCCGTGTTGTATCCATAGATCCGTTTGCCGGACCACACGACCGTGTTGACCGCCCCGATGGCATCTGCATTCACCTCGATATCAGTGAGGGAGGACAGGATCTCCTGCTTGAAGGGGATGGTCACCGACATCCCCCGGAGATCACACTCGTTTGCCAGCCGGAGGATACGGGAGAGATCAGGGTCCTGGAACCGCAGGTAGTGGCAGAAAAGTCCGTAGCGGGAGAAGAGACGGTTGAACAGTGCAGGGCTTTTGCTCTGGGTGGCAGGGGAACCGGCAATGGCAAACAGGCGTGTCCGGGGCTCCCACAGGTCCTTATCGGTGAGCACCCGTGCATCGTTGACGTCACTGTCAGAAATCCCGGAGCCGGAGAGGAACGAAACAAGGCTCTCCCGGGCATGTACCGTGACCGTCCCTTCATTGAGGAATTTTTGTATGGTGAGGCAGACCTCGTTTGGGCTTCTTGCAGTAGTATCGACAGAAAAATCGGATGCGGCCGCATAGAGCGGACGCCGCATCTCGAGCAGGGCAGCGATCTCTTCCCGCAGGGGGAGCGTGGTGAGCGGAGGCCTGGTCGAGGCAGCGATCCGCTTCTCGATCACCGATTCGTCCGCTTCGAGCAGGACAACGGTACTCCCGCGCCGCAATAAGGCGACATTGGCAGGATCAAGGATCACCCCGCCCCCGGTGCCGACCACTGCATCCCCCACCGGCAGGGTTCGGACCAC
>CAZRAQ010000063.1:4102-9985 GCA_964598015.1 uncultured Methanoregula sp.
TCCCGCGCCCTGAACCCGTCCTCTCCCTCACGGGAAAAGATCTCGTGGATGGTCATGCCGGCTGCAGTCTCTATGATCGCATCGGTGTCAAGGAACGGCACCGAGAGAAGATGGGAGAGGAGACGGCCTGTCTCCGTCTTTCCTGTCCCCCGGAACCCAATCAATACCACTCTCATAAAAGGCCCACTCTTTGTAGTATTTCCCAGAATTCCGGAAAAGACTTGCTGACGCATTCTGCATCCATGACCGTGACCCCTCCGACCGCGAGCCCGAGCACCGCGGTGCTCATGGCAGTCCGGTGATCCCCGGCAGGATCGATACTGCCCCCATGCAGGGGTGCAGGCCGGATCGTGATCGACCCGTCCCCTTCCGCCCGAACATCCCCTCCGAGTGCCTGGAGGATCGTGAGAATGGCGAGGATCCGGTTGCTCTCTTTGAACTTCAGGTGGGAGATGCCAGTGAACCGGGACGGGGATCGTGCACAGGCTGCGACCATGCAGAGGGTCTGCACCGTATCGGGAGAACCTGACAGGTCCATCTCGATTCCTTCCAGGATGCCGTCGCTCTCAAGCGTGACGCAGTCATCCGCATACGATACCCGGCATCCCATGGAGGCTAGTGCCTGGAGGAACTGCCGGTCGCCCTGCACTGAATCAGGAGAGAGAGCAGAGATGCGAGCCCGTCCCCCGCAGACGGCCGCCATGGCAAAAAAGTATGATGCCGAGGAGTAGTCCCCCTCCACAGAATACTCTCTTCCCTGGTAGCAGTTCCCCGGTTGCACGAAGAACCGGTCATACCCTGCCCGTTCTACTGTTACGCCGAACGCTCGCATGACATCGACGGTCACGTCAAGATACGACCGTGAGACTGCCCCGGGAAGGAGCATGAGTGCAATCCCGGACTCCGCGTACGGGGCTGAAAGCAGGAGCGACGAGGCGAACTGGCTGCTCACCGTGCTGTCCACCCGTACTGCTCCCCCACGAAGGCTCCCGTCGACCAGGAAGGGAGGAAAACCGGCAGCTTCGAGATACTGGATACGGCCGCCGATGGTATTCAGGGCAGAGACCAGGCCTTTGACCGGCCGCTCTTTCATCCTGGGACTCCCGGTGATGATCAGGGGAACCCTGCAGAGGAGCGCAACGGTGGTGAGGAGGCGGAGGCTCGTCCCCGAATCGCCCATGTCAAGGGTTGCATACTCCTCGCACACCGGCCCGCCAGCCGTTCCGGACACCTGGATCTGGTCTCCATTCCATTCCAGGGAAACCCCCATCCGCTTCAGGATAGAAGCCGTGATTTCGGTGTCAACGGAGCGGAGCGGCCTACGAATGGTGCTCTCCTCCCCTGCAAGCCCTGCCGCGATCATGGCCCGGTGGGTATAACTCTTTGAAGGCGGGGCGGTCAGCCTGATATCGATGTTCCGATGTTTTTCCAGCGTGATGTTCATACCGGCACCTCCACCTCGGTGTAACAGCCAAGTTCACGGAACCGCGACTTCTCGCCGAGGGCGGCAAGTGCTTCCTTGCAGGCAGGAGAACAGGCAAGATCGATGAAGAAGAGGTACTCCCCCATGCTTCGTTTTGATGGCCGCGACTCGATCCGGGTGAGGTTGATCCCGCGTTCTGCAAATATACCCAGTATCTGGTAGAGCAGCCCGGGTTGATCCTTTTCCGGATCGACGAGGATGCTGCATTTTGTGCAGCCTTCGTCACTGCCTCGTGTGCGTGAGATCCTGATAAACCGTGTTGTATTGCCCGGGTTGTTCTCCACGTTTCCCTGCAGTATCGGGACCTTGTAGAGATCGGCAGTCATCCGGGAGACGATCGCGGCCGCTCCTCCCGGTGATTGGGCGAGTTCCCGTGCGCTCGCAGCATTGCTGCTGGTATGGATCACCGGGACCTTCAGTGCATTGACGATCCGGCTGCACTGCTCATGGGTCTGGGGGTGGGCGTAAAGCACGGTGATATCCTGAACCGGGATAAAACCGGCCAGGTGGTGGTGGACCGGCATATACAGTTCGGCCGTGACAAAGACCTGGTGCTGGAGCAACCCGTCAAGGGTGGGGCCGACACCGCCGGCCTCGCTGTTCTCTATCGGCACAAGCCCGTCACCGGCCCCCTGCCCGACCTGGGAAAATATCTCGTGGATGGTCGGGAGGATGATGATCTCTTCCGCAAATGCCCTGATCGCCAGTTCATGAGAGAACGTCCCTTCCGGACCGAGGACAAGGAGGGTCATCGCCGCACCATCGCATCGATCAGGTAGTCGGTCTCTTCGACAGCTTTCTGGCTGTATCCTTCGAAATAACGGGCATTATCTATAAAGAGTTCCCGGAATGCCGCTTTATCCCGGTCATCGATCACCTGGCGGAGGTGCGACAGCGAGTGATTGCAGGCTGCCAAAACAGGCGGCAGGTATGGGTTTTCGGTGAGGATATCCCCGTACAGGTCAGGGTCCTGCGAGAGAAGCCTCCCGACCAGCCCCATCTCGATCTGGTAGACCGGGCTCCGGTAAGGTTCGGTTGCTCCGGGGCTCACAGCAAGCCGCCGCATCGTCTCGGCGACCGTCAGGGTGACAAAATGGGTCAGTCCCTGGACCACGGCCATCATCCGGTCATGCTCTTCCGGGCTCGCGAGGGTGATCTGCGCCCCTTCCCGCTCGAAGATGGAGAGGAAGGAGGCGAGGGATTCATCGGAAATCCGTGCCGGGGTTGCGATGATGGTCTGCCCCCGGAGGGATGAGACCGTCGGCCCGAACATCGGGTGAAGCCCGATGACCGAAGCCCTGGATGCGAGCATAGCCGCAACCGGGCCGGTCTTGAGCGAGGTGAGGTCACAGACGATCTGGTCCTCGCGAAGGATCGGCGCAATCTCCCGGATGACCCGGACCGTCTCCCGGATAGGAACCGACAGCATGACAATGCTGCAGGATGCGGCGATATCGTGGCAGCGCGACTGGGCACTCCGTCCGCAGACCTGCACCCTGCACCCGGCCCGGGTGAATACTTTTGCAAAGAGGGACCCCATCCTGCCTGTCCCCCCGATGATACCGACATCCATGCCTTCACTTCTCGATAATACGCTCTTTGACGGCTATGCCAAAGTGCCTTCCGGCAGAAAGCGCCCGGCCGAGCACCCGGTCTCCGGGAGCAAGTGCCACGACCGATATTGGCACTCCGCCATCTCCGACCAGGCGCACGGTCTCGGCATTCTGGAGGACGAGGCTCGCTTTCACCTCCCCGTATTCTGCTTCCACCAGGAGGAGCGGCCGCTGCTCGATCTTGACCCGGCCGACCCCCGCATCCCGCAGCATGCCGGTATGGGTGGCGGCAAGCACGTGGTCCCCTGCCTTCAGGTCCGAGAGATAGGCGGTCTTTCCCCCGGGGACCAGGGTGTAGGCATGCACCGCTCCCGCATTGACCCGGAACGGGCGCGGGTTGACGTAGGGGTTCTCCAGAGTCTCGGCCTGCACGAGGAGAAACGCGGACGAAGTATTCCCGACAAGGATCCCCTCCCCATCCGAGAGCATGGAGACGGTGTCCACGCAGACCCGGTCCCCCATGCCGATCGGGCGGATTGCCGTTATGGTGAACGGCACGAGCTCCACTGAACCGGAGCCGGCCTTCACCATGCTCCCGATCTTTTTGATAACCCCCGGACCGGCATCCTTCACGAGCACCCCGCAGACACCCTTCTCAAGGACGGTGAGTGCCACCTCTGCCTCGGCCTCGCTCCGCACCACCGCGATGATCCGGTCGGAGATCGCAACGAGGTTTTCAAGCGGGATCACCCGCCAGTCCCCGGTCTCCACGATCACGTATCCCTTTTTGGCGAGCGCTTCTGCCTCGGCCATTGATTTGCCGCCCTCAATTCGTACCTCAAAGACGTCGTTTCCCCACAAGAGATCCCCATCTTCGGAGACGACCTTCACCCTTCCCAGTGCCTTGACCGGTGCCGCTGAGGGTGCGACGATCACATCCGCCCCGCTCTCAAGGGCCGTTGTGATTAGTTCTTTTTTGAAAGGACGGACATCCACCCAGAATTCCTTCATCGGCACCCTCTCAGTGCCTCGTCAGGATCGACCTCGTCATGGACCACCTTGCAGAGCGCCTCGACAAAAGCACGGGGGTTGTCCCGCTGGAACGCATTCCGTCCCACGCAGACCCCGGCACCTCCTGCCCTGACCGCATCCCGGATGGCTTCAAGGGTCTCGCGGTCACCGGCTTTCTCGCCGCCGGCCACAAACACCGGGACCGAGCATGCCGAGACGATCTTTCCAAAGGAGACCGGGTCCCCGGTGTAGTTGGTCTTGATCAGGTCGGCGCCGAGCTCCTCGGCAACCCGGACACAGTGCCCGACTGCCCCTTGCGAGTAGGGATCGATCCCTTTCCCCCGCGGGTAGATCATAACGAGCAGGGGCATCCCCCAGCGGTTGCAGTCCCTGACAATCGTTGCCGCCTCCTCGAGCATTTTCGACTCGTTCGGTGCACCGAGGTTGATATGGATCGACACAGCATCGGCCCCAAGGGCGATCGCCTCTTCGACCGTGCAGACGAGCACCTTGTCGTTCGGGTCAGGGTTGAGCGAGGTGCTCCCGGAGAGATGGACGATGAGGCCGATATCCCGGCCCCGTCTCCTGTGCCCTCTCTTGACAATTCCCTTGTGGAGCACGATCGCGTTTGCCCCTCCATCGCTCACATCGGAAATTGTCTTTGTCATGTCAGTCAGTCCTTCAATCTGGCCGAGCGTAAACCCGTGATCCATCGGTACAATCACCGCACGGCCGGTGTTCCGGTTCATGATCCGTTCGATCCGGATCTCCTTTCCAATCATCAATCATCCCTTCAGAAATTCACACGCTTCTTCTGCAGTCTTTCCATCGTGCACGATCAGCCCGGCAGCCCTGACAAACCGTGCCGGGTCCGGGTGCTGGAAGGCATTCCTCCCAATCGAGATCCCGGCAGCCCCTCCCTGCATTGCACCTTCGATCAACTCCAGGGTGGTGCGGTCATCGGTCTTCGAGCCGCCGGCCACCACGACCGGGACAGGGCATCCCCTGGTGACGGTCAGGAAGCTGTCAGGGTCCCCGGTATAGACCGTTTTCACCATGTCGGCACCGAGTTCTGCGGCGACCCGGGCTGCCAGGGCTACATGGTCGACCTGGTGTTCATCCTTGATCTTGCGTCCCCTCGGGTACATCATCGCAAGGAGCGGCATGCCCCATTCCATGCACTGGATCGCTACCGTTCCGAGGTCAGCGAGCATCCGGGCTTCCGAATCGGCCCCGATGTTGATGTGGACGGAGACGGCATCGGCACCCATCTTGAGGGCATTTGTCACCGAATTGACGAGCACCTTTTCATTGGGGTCGGGGCCAATCGAGGTGCTTGCAGAGAGGTGGAGGATCAGCCCCACGTCCCTGCCGCTCTTCCGGTGACCGTGCAGGGCAAGTCCCACGTGGCCGAGCACGGCATTTGCACCGCCTTCGGCCACTCGATCGACGGCTTCACCGAGATCGATGAGGCCGGCGACCGGTCCATTCGTGACCCCGTGATCCATGGGTACGATGATTGTTTTCCTCGTGTTCCGGTCGATGATTCGTTCCAGACGGATTTCTTTTCCTCTCATTCAAAAACTCCTCCCATGCAGCGCATTCAAGGAATGGGCCGATGGAATCAGGTAAAATAACCAAAATAGGCAGGATAGCCAGAGACAGCCCGGGCTCTTCTTGAATCATTCGGAAGAACCGGCCTGCAGATGCATGGTGCGTGGGCGCTGCTACCTGAGATAAAGACCCTCACGAGTGAAAAAACACTCACGAGCGAAAGAACACTCACCCTGCATTGTGCATGTTACTTGGTGACATGGGGTATATAAATGTGGTGAT
>CAZRAQ010000064.1:0-9944 GCA_964598015.1 uncultured Methanoregula sp.
GAGGACTGCTACGCGCTGCAGAAGTGGGCGCGGTGCGGGTTTTTGACCAACAACGTTGACAACTGCGCCCGTATCTGCCACGGACCTTCCGTCGCAGGACTCTCACTCTCTTTCGGGTCCGGTGCAGCTACGAACCCGTTCGAGGATGTCCTGAACTCGGATCTCCTTCTCATCTGGGGTTCCAATGCAGTCGAGGCCCACCCGCTCGCCGGCCGGCGCATCATGCAGGCAAAGCAGAAGGGCATCCCGATTATCGTGGTTGACCCGCGGTACAGTGCAACGGCGCGGCTTGCCGACAAGTGGGTCCGGTTCAACCCGTCAACCCATATTGCGCTGGCCAACAACATGATGTATTATATCATCAAGGAAGGGCTCGAGGACAAAGCGTTTATCGCGGAGCGGACGAAGGGCTTTGATGACCTGAAAGCAATGGTCCAGAAGTATGCTGATGCCACGAACATCCATGGTGTCCCGCAAGAAACGGTGAAGGAGATTGCCCGCAAGTATGCGACCGCAAACAACGCGGTCATCATCTACTGCCTTGGCATCACCGAGTTAACTACCGGAACTGACAACGTCCGTTCAATGGGTAACCTCTCTCTGGTTACCGGCAACATCGGACGCCCGGGAGTCGGTGTCAACCCGCTCCGTGGCCAGAACAATGTACAGGGCGCCTGCGACATGGGTGCGTACCCGAATGTATTCGCCGGGTACCAGGCTGTCGCAGTTCCCGAGAACCGTGCCAAGCATGAGAAGGCATGGTTCCTGAAGGAAGGTTCCCTGCCTGACTGGTACGGTTCGACCCTCACCGAGCAGATCAACGATGCCGGCACTGTTGTCAAGGCAATGTATTTCATGGGCCTGAACCCGACAGTCTCCTACCCCGACTCGAACCATGTGAGGCGGCAGCTTGAAAAGCTCGACTTCTGCGTCATGCAGGATATCTTCTGGAACGAGAGCTGCGAGTATGCAGATGTTGTCCTTCCAGGCACCTGCTTTGCCGAGAAGGACGGAACCTTCACCAGCGGCGAGCGGCGTGTCAACCGTGTCCGGAAAGCTGTCGACGGCCCCGGGCAGTCAAAGTACGACTGGGAGATCATTGCCCTGCTCGCAAAGAAGATGGGCCTCAAGGGCTTTGACTGGAAGTCTGCAAAGGACGTCTGGGACGACATGCGTGCCGTCACCCCGGGCCAGTTTGGTGTCACCTACGAAAAGATGGAGAAGCCCGAGTCGGTCCACTGGCCTTGCCCGACGATCGAGCACCCCGGGACCCCGATCCTCCACATCGGGAAGTTCTCCGCAGCGGATGGCAAGGGCACCATGTTCGGCCTGGAGTACAAACCGCCAGCGGAAGTAGCGGATGCACAATACCCGTTCACGCTGATGACCGGGCGTGTGATCTTCCACTACCATACGAGGACCCAGACGGACCGTGCAGCACAGTTGCATTATGAAGTGCCCGAGTCCTATATCCAGATCAACACTGAAGATGCGAAGAGGCTGGGAATCAAGGAACGCGAGAAGATCAAGGTTTCAAGCCGCCGTGGTGAAATTGAGACACTCGCCCGTGTAACCGATGACGTTGCCCCCGGCGTCCTGTATATGGCCATGCACTTCCACAAGGGTGCAAACACGCTCACCAACACAGCGCTCGACCCGCTTTCCAAGATGCCTGAACTCAAGCACTGTGCCGTTAAGGTTGAAAAGATTACGGAGGCGAAGTAAATGGCACTCTTTGGCGGAAAAGCCGATGTAAAGAAAGGCGACATGCTCTATGCATGGACCAATGATGCGGATCTGGCAAAAAAGGCGGAATGCGGTGGTGCGGTAACCGAACTTCTCAAGTATGCACTCGAGAGCAAGACGGTGGATGCCGTGCTTGCCGTGAAGCGCGGTGTCGACCTGTACGATGCAGTTCCTACCATTGTCACGAATCCCAAGGACCTTGATGCATGTGCCGGGTCGCTCCACTGCGGTACCCTCCTCCTCTCCAAATTGGTGATGGAGTACGTGCCCAAGCTTTCCGGCAAGAAACTCGGGATGGTTGTGAAAGGATGCGATCTGATGGGCCTCCTTGAGCTCTCAAAGCGCAAACTGGTCAACCTTGACAATATCCTCATGATCGGGGTCAACTGCGGTGGATCGGTAAGCCCGGTCACTGCCCGGAAGATGATCAAGGAAAAGTTCGGTGTTGATCCAAACACGGTCACCAAGGAAGAGATCGACAAAGGCCAGTTCATCATCGAGTACGAAGGAGGTCACAAGGGCATCTCCATGGATGAGCTGGAAGAGGCCGGCTACGGCCGCAGGTCGAACTGCCGCCGGTGCAAGCTGAAGGTACCCCGACAGGCGGACCTCGCCTGCGGAAACTGGGGTGTTATTGGCGACAAGGCTGGCAAGGCGACTTTCGTTGAGGTATGCTCCGAAAAGGGTGCAAAACTGCTCAACGCAGCTGTCAAAGCCAACAAACTGTCCTCCGAACCGGCAAATCCCAAGGGCATCGAGATCCGGACCAAGGTCGAGAATTCTATGTACAAGCTCGGCGACAAGTGGCGCAAGCATGACTTTGAGGCACTCGCCCCGAACCTCTGGGACACCATTGCCAAGGAGACCGGGCGTTGCATGAAGTGTTACGCCTGTATCGACCACTGCCCAGTCTGTGTCACCATTGCTGACAAGTGGAAGCAGCCCGACCAGATGGTCCGTGCGGGGTTCATCCCGGCCGATCCGATGTTCCACCTGCGCCGCTTTGCCCATATCTCCGACTCCTGCATCAACTGCGGGCAGTGTGAAGAGGGCTGTCCCTCGGAGATACCGCTGGCGCTCTTCTCGCATGCGATCCGGACGGAGGCAGACAAGTTCTTCGAGCCGAAGCTCGGGAAGCCGGCCTATACCAATTAATTTTTTCCTGGTAGAAAAAACACAACAAACCTATGGGGAGATGAAGGAAACCATGAAAGCAGAAGATGCAAAGAAGATCATAGAAACAGCTATCAACAAGGAAATCGAAGCATACACCTTTTACCACGGCATTGCCGAAAAGGTGAAGGACAAGGCATTGAAGGACCTGTTCGGGGAACTTGCCGGGGAAGAGAAGAAACACCGGGAGTTTTTGCAGGGCGTGCTCAACAAGGATGTAGCAAAGATGAAGTTTGATGCATCGCATGACTACAAGGTGGGAGACAACCTCCCGACACCCGACCTGAAAGTTGATATGAAACCTCTCGAAGGTCTTGTGTTGGCGATCAAGAAGGAACTGCAAGCGATGCAGATGTACACGCAGCTCGCGAAGCTGTCCAAGGATACTGAAACGCAACTGCTCTTTTCCCAGCTCGCAAACATGGAACGGAGCCACAAGGCACGGCTCGAGGACATCTACACCAATATGGCGTTTCCTGAAAACGTCTGGGTGTAATCAGCATTATCTCATTTTTTTAGGATCCAACAGGTTTGAAAAGAGACCTGGCAGCTGCCAAGATGCGTGTAGCTGCCGGGATGAGATTCTTTTTAAGAGATCATTTTATATTGAATAGCAGAATGAGAGGCCCAGGCTGCTGGATAGTCGTCACTCTATTGCTCTGCGTTTTTATTGGCTCTGTTTCAGCGGATGGTCTGCGTGGCGGAATGTCATCCTATGCAGACCCGGAATCCTCCGGCGGGATATCAATTGATGACTCAGATCGGGATGACACTGCTTCCCCTGGAAACCACCGTGGATCGGTGAACAGTGACCGTGTGGCAGCAAATTCTGCACCGCCTGCCACCACCAGTGAGGGTGATGTCCCTGGGGATGTCACAGACGGACAAAATTTCCCATCTCTGAACCACGGGGAAGAGGGGGCTCAGTCAAGGAGTTCGGGAGGAGCGGAAAACAACCCTCTTCAGGGGAGTGGAGAACGGTCGAATTCCGTGCAGGAAACAGAATCTCCGCATGGGTCCGGAGCACGCTCGCAGAATGTGAAGGGAGACGCAGGGCTTTCCGGATCGGTCCTGGGGTATTTTTCTCCTGCATTGAAAGAGGATGGCCCGGAAACAGGGCAACATGGTGGACGGGGCTCGATGGGAGTTATGGTAGCATCAATGGGAAGCGTAGGGTTGGCACGATCAGGACTGGAGAGCCCTGGCGGAGTGACAGCGCGGGGTGATGCAGACCGCGATGCATTGCCCCAGCGTCAGCAACGGGGTCCCCCTGAGCAGGCCACCACGAACTATCCCTGTGGACCAGCCGATACAACTCCCGTGACCCCTGCACAAGGACAGGGCCAGACTGATGCCAGGGAACAGAATACTTCCCGGTCGAAATCAAAGCGCCACAAAGATCTTTCCGGTGAGACAAATCCGGGTGACTCTGCTCCGACCGCCCCCTCCCCTCCCCGGATACCGCTCTTTCCCTACAGCCTGCTCCTTCTTGGAGGGTACAGGAGAATTTCTAAAAAGAATGTGCTTCTCCAGGACGCCAGGAGTTTGCTCTACCGGGCTATTACCCACAATCCGGGTGTTGATGCACCAACTCTCGCTGGAATTACCGGTCTTAATGAAAATACGATCCGGTATCACCTCGTAAAACTCATTGCAAACGGGAAGGTCACGTATCTCGTGAAACCGGGAGTGATCCGCTACTTCCTCAACCAGGGAGCGTACAGCCCGTATGAGCAGGTGTTCATCCATTACCTGTGGTCGGAGACCCCCCGCGAAATCCTCCTTTTGCTCAGACACACGCCAGGCCTGACACGACAACAGATCTCAGATTCACTTGGGATATCCGGTCCATCGGTCACCCGGCAGATGGATCACATGGGAGAAGACCGTGTCATAGAAAACCGTTATCCAGGGAGGTCGAACCACTATTACCTCACCAATGAAGCCATGACGGTCGTCGAACGGATGATATCCCGCACTTCAGGGGCAGTGGGAGGCAAGGATTCCCGGCTGCCATTACCCGCTTTCTTCGAAGATATTGCATCAGAGCCCCCTGCAGTGCAGTAACTGGCACCAGGATCACATTCGTCTGGTAAGACTCCCTCTCTTCTCATGTAGCTTTCCGTTTGAGAGAACGTTTGATAATCCCTGCTGAATTGTCTGATGGAGACGGGTGAAGAGGTGATCCCTCTGTTCAACCGTCTTGGAAATCCAGGAGTCGACGCAAATGATAAAAAAGATGGCGCTCTGCATCGTCCTGATCCTGATCCTGGTCCCGGCTTTTGCGATGGCAGCCGGGCCGCAGGCTCGGGGATCCGATGCGACACGGGAAAATTGCACCCAAAGCCAGCAACAGCTTGCAACCCAGGTGCAGATGTCCAACCAGCAACAGAATAATGGAGAATGCCAGATGCTCCGGAACTGCGATGGAAACGAGGAAGTGAATAGGGAAGGAGTCATTGCCCAGAACCAGATCCGGATGTATGGGGCAACTGCAGCAGGACAGGGTGCGGTCATATCAGCTGCCGATCAACAACAGGACCAGAGCCGTGGCAGAACTGGAAATCAGATGGGGAAGAGGGTGAGGGATCGGACCAACATCCAGGATGGGTCCTGTGGAAACTGCCCCGCATAGATGAACAGCTTTCCGGAATGCACGATGTGGTGCATTCTGGGATATTACGCCGTTTCACGTCATGTTACGGTTTTTACCGCAAAATCTATTTTTTTCATCATCTCTGTTTTACTTTTTGTCAAAAAATCCTTCGAATATCCGTGGTATCATGGATCCGCCAACGGGCACCAGGCCCACTACCCGCCGCGGAATATGATGGTACAACGCAGGAGTGACAGAACATTGATTCCAGCATTTCATCAGGACGTTCGTGCCCGGAAAAATCCGCTACCAGGGCGTCAATCCCGCGAGAGCACCTTCAGGATGGCTGACCGGAGCGTCGCTTCCGGGATTCCCTTGAAAAAATCCCGGCCGGATTCAGCATCAGGGCATTGCTGTTTCTGTCCGCTTTGATCATGGCAACTGCTGCATCCACCGAAAGGACTATCTTCACCGAGGATGTGATCGATAGGCACCCCGTTTATCAGGACAATGTTCGATTCGTCCATCCGCTCCGGAGGAAGGATGGTATTTTCCAGTTCCAGTTCCACATTATCGAACCGGTGCTCCTGCCCGAGTTCCGTGATCACCGCCCAGAGATTTGCCCCGGTATCGGAGCACCGTCCGCAGGTCTCCCCAAGGTCCAGGTGCCGCCATTCAATCAGTATCCGGGTAGTTTCCGTCATCTGATTATCCCTCCCTTCCTACAGCATCGCCGGCAGACCGTGAGGTAAAAAAAGGGCTCATTTGAAGCAGCCCAACTGGCAGTACCGGATCTTTACCCCATGGGTATTGCAGTACTCCGAGATTTCGGTCTTTGAAATCCCGTATTTTTCTGAAATTGCAAATGCTTCGGGGCATTTGATCTCTTTCTCTATTCCCTCTGCCTCGAATGCAGACTGTATCCTCTGTTCATCCATAATAACAATATAGGATGTTTACAAAGAAATATTGTTAACTATAGGACATACCTCTTCCAGGAGAAGACAGCCCGAGTCTGAACCATGAATTCCCCCGATATAACCCCGGCCCCTCCCTATCCTGGCTGGGAGCGCCGGATATACCGGCTTTCACGCCCGGTCACAAATGGTGATATTCAGGCATTCCTGGGGAACGAAGACCATTATACCAGAGATACCGCAGCCGGCCCGATGCACATCATTCACAAGTACGGTCTGCTCGAGATTCACTCCCTTCCAGGTGAAAAGTATGTTGAGGTCTGGTTTAACCCGGAACGAGGTGCATACCCTTCAGAATACTTCGATGCCCTCCTTGCGACCCGATTCTGACAGGGTTCGGGATCAGGGTAATCCTGAAAAATAATCGATTCCTCCCTTTCATTCAGATGCATTCATTGCTGCATCCACTTTTGGCCATTCCCGCAAATCATTTTTCTGTAGATTGATCGGTGATGGTTGCGACGGTTGCGACCGTCTCATCTCTCGCTGCAATGGAGAATTACTCCTTCCGTACTCCCAGGCCTTTCTTGATCATCTTCACAGATACTGGACTCTGGTTTCGTGCCCTGATCTTCATGAAAGGTACAGCGTTTAAGAAACATCCGACCTGATGTTGGACTATTTATGATCGCTATGACGAACTTAGTCAATGGCTGCCGTGTTCCTGCCGGCACTCGCAGAAGAATTGGTGCAGGAATTCGTTCCCGCTCCTCCTCATTTCATTTGGTGTCCCGTTCTGGACAATCCGGCCTCGTTCCATCACGCCTATCCTGTCTCCAAGTGAAAGGGCATCGCGAAATGAGTGAGTCACTGCAATACAGGGGATATCCGCTTTCCTGACATAGTTACGGAGCTCAGAGCGCATCCGCTCCTGTGCAACGGCATCCAGAGCACTGACCGGCTCATCAAGCAGGAGGAGTGCCGGAGCGATAACAAGGGCTCGTGCCAGTGCAGCCCTCTGCCGTTCTCCCCCGGAAAGTTGGTCTGCTCGCACAGCGGAGAGGTTTTCAAGGGAGAGAAGGGCAAGATGTTCCTCAACACGTGACCGGATTTCAGAGGCTTGCACTTTCCTCCTCCGCAGACCGAATGCCACGTTCTCAAAGACGGTAAGGTGAGGAAAAATCGCATAATTCTGGAACACAAAACCGATATCCCTCGCTTCTGCCGGGACATCAATGCCATGCGCCCCATCGTAGAGCGCCCTTTCTCCGATCGAAATACGCCCGGACTCGGGGGACAGGAGTCCTGAGAGAAGAAAGAGGAGACTTGATTTCCCGGCGCCATTTTCCCCGATCAGGACGAACGTCTCGCCACTCCCGACATTGAATGTCGCCTCGAGGGTGTAGTCACGCAGGTTCCGGCGAACCGCTACCTCTAGCACCGGACATCCCCCCTGAGCCTGTATTTTACGAGAGCGATAACGATAAAGGAGATGAGGATGAGAATGACGGAGAGGGTGATGGAAGCATTCAGATCACCCTGCATGGTAGTATAAATGGCAAGCGGCATCGTCTGGGTCCTGCCCTGGAAATTCCCGGCAAACATGATAGTCGCTCCGAATTCACCAAGTGCCCGGGCAAATGACATGATGGCGCCTGCGATCAGGCCCGATTTCACGAGCGGCAGGATAACCGTGAAAAAAGTGGGGAGGGATGTGGACCCAAGACTCCGGGCGGCCAGTTCATAGGTCGTATCGAGCTGCTCGAAACTGGCACGGGCCTGCCGGATGTAAAAGGGGAGGGAGACAAAGATCTGGGCGATGACAACCGCAAGGGTGGTAAATGCGATGCTGATCCCAAATTCATAAAAAAATCCGCCGATAAGACCCATCCTGCCAAATGCCATGAGCAGGGCCAGGCCTGCAACGGTCGGGGGGAGTACAAGGGGGAGATCGATCAATGTGTCAACGAGCTCCCGGCCGGGATAGCGGTGTCGGGCATTTATCCATGCCACCGGTGTTCCCACACCAATAATTATGAGAGTAGAGAGACTGGCGGTGATGAGACTCAATACCAATGCATTCCATACCACCGGATCGGAAAGGGACGCCACGAACTGTTCAGGAGTAGTTCGAAAAAGGAGGCCGATAATTGGGGTGACAATGAATACGAGGAGAAGGGCGATGAGTAACCCCCCGCTGATGGTGAGGTAAAGGTTTTTCCTGCCCTGGAAATACCCTCTCATCGTCATACGCTCCCTCCTGTTCACGGTAAAGCAAACCCATACTTTGCAAGGATTGCCTTGCCCTGCTCGCTCTTGAGATAGGCAATGAACCTGCTTGCCTCTTCTTTATTTCTGGAACTCTTCACGACACCTGCGGGATACTCGGCGATAACGTTGTATTTGTCAGGGATAGCAATCACGATGAACTTATCACGGTTTTCAGGGGTGATATCCGTCTCGTACACAATTCCGGCATCGGCTTCACCGAGCTGGACCTTTGCGACAACGCCAGTTACCGTGGTCTCTTCCGACATGACATTGTTCAGAACGGATGTATTAAAAGCGGGTCCGTATGCGGCATCATTGCCCATCTTCTTCAGGATCTGGCGGGCATAGTCCCCGACCGGGACATCTTTTGTGCCGATGACCAGTCTGGTACCTGGTTGGGCGAGATCCTGAGGGGTCGTGATACCTGCAGGATTGGATGCAGGTACGATAACTGCCAGTTTATTCTTCGCAAACAGCCCGATGGTCGCGTTCTCCATAAGTCCTTGGTCACGGAGTGCATACAACTGCTTCGTATTTGCGGAGAGGAATACATCTGCATCCGCTCCCTGTTCGATCTGTGTCCGCAGCGCTTGTGAACCGTCAAAATTGGTGATGATCCGGACATCGGGATGCATCGTCTCGTACTCCATCGCGATATCAGTCAATGCCCCGGTAAGAGATGCTGCGGCGAAGACTGTCAGGTCAGTCTGTTCAGATTTTGCTTGCTCTCCCATACAGCCGGCAAAAAGCATTGAGGCTATCAGAACGATTGAAATGACAGTGATATGGGATAATTTCATGGTATTAGATAGGACGAATGAAGTATATTTGATTTACTAAATAGAATTGTTAACTTTTTATATTTTATTTTTGTTCGATCGTTTTCATTCTCCCCTCACTAAACGACGACGAATCCAGTTTCGTTCCCGTTCTTTCATCTGGATCTTCATTCCCTGAAATAGTGAGTGGTCAGGTATTTTTTCCTGGATATTGAGGAATTGCACGCACTTATTGAGTAGTCAAAGGTTAGAAAACCTCATATTTTAAAAAAAGCTCCAGGCAGTTTCGCGTTTTGGGGCACTTCCCTGCAGAACTATTCCAAAGATGCGATAGATCGGCAGCAGTCATCAGATTCTTTTGCTCACTACTCCCTGCTTAGGTTGCCGTTTTCTGGCAAAGGGGTTGGAGCCAGAAGTTCGATATCAGTTCAAACATACATTGAAAGAGAGTGAAAATAGGAT
>CAZRAQ010000065.1:0-9315 GCA_964598015.1 uncultured Methanoregula sp.
CCCCGAGAAGCACGCAGACCTGCCCGATAATCTCTCCCGCGTTTATCCTGTCGTTACCGGACATCAGCACCACGTGGGCACGGTCTTTTGCACTTGCGAGCAGTGCCACACCGCCTTTCTCTGCGACATGGGAGGCGATCGATGCAAGGTCCTTTGGCGGCAGATCGATCTGCCGGATGACAAGGGGCACCCCCCGCACGGATTCGGGAGCCAGGTTTTGGATCTCCATCTCGACCAGCTGCTGGGAGAGCCGCTCGTTCTCTTTCCGCTGCTCTTTCCATTCTGCAAAAAACCGTGCCACGGACGAAGGCAGGATCTCCTGCTGGACGGAGAGGACCGCGGCTGAGTCCGCAACGATGCGCTCAAGGTGCTGCATGTATTCAACGGCGGCGAGGCCTGCAGCGAACTCGAGGCGCTCGATCCCGTCCTGGATATGCTCGACCCGGATGATCTTGATCGTCCCGATATCCCCTGTTCCCCGGCAGTGGGTCCCGGCACACGCCTCCACGTCACCCGCCACCTGCACAATGCGGATGTCCTTTCCCGGGGGGACCCCTCCCTGGTAGAGGGCAAAACCGAACGTCTGCTCGGCCCTCGTCCGCTCTTCATGCATGATATCGACCTTCTGGTCGGCCATGACCATCCGGTTGGCAGCAATCTCGATCTTTCTCAGTTCATCTGGGGTGATATGCTTGTAGTGCCTGATATCGAGCCGTGCACTCTCGACCCCTTTCTGGGCGCCAGCCTGGTGGATATGGGCCCCGAGCACCTCTTTTGCGGCATGCAGGAGCAGGTGCGTTGCCGTGTGATGCCGCATCAGCGACCAGCGCCGCTCCTCGTCAATGATCCCCTTAACCCGATCGCCCCGCCGAAGAACACCCCCTGAGATATGGTGGATGATCACATCGCCGATCTTCTGGACGTCGTCGACCCTGACCATGCTCTCTGCGCCGATCAGCATCCCGGTATCGGCAGGCTGACCTCCCCCCTCCGGGTAGAAGAGGGTCTGGTCCATGACCACGTAGCCATCGAAAAAGTCGATGACCATGCCATCGAACTCCATGCTGCAGGGCTGCTCGTAGTAGAGCTTCCGGGTGACGGGAAGGCCGCTGATCCTGTCCCTGAACCGTGCAAACGGGTCCTGACCTGTTTCATCCCCGGACTCCGAGTGCAGGTCTGCGATGAGCGAGTAGAAATTATCGGGGAGTTCCACTACTGCTCCCTCGGCGACAGCAATGTCCCTAGCCATGTCGGGAGGAATGCCGTGGGAGTCGTAGAGGGTGATGATCTCCTTGAGCGGGAGACGTTCCCTCTTTGCCTTGTAGGTGCGGGCAACTTTCTGGACGATCTTTGTCCCCCGCGAGAGGGTCGCATTGTACTTCTCGACCTCCCGCTCGACGATCTCCCTCACGATGATGATATCCTGCTCGAAGGATCCTGTCCCGATGATCCGCATCTGCTGTTCGATAAGATCGGCAACGTTGTCCTTGATCGAAAGGTCGTTCATCATGCGGAGTGTCCGCCGCAGCACAAGGCGGGCCAGGTATCCTTCCCGCACGTTCGAAGGAACAATACAGTCGCCGAGCATGTACGCAAGGCACCGGGAGTGGTCAACAATGGCGTATACCTTCTCGATGGGGGTGATCATCCGGTCGAGCTTCTCGATCGGGACATCGATGGAGGTGGCAACCTTCTTCCGGAGCTGGTACAGGTTGGTCCCCGAGATGTCCATCACCCCGGCAAACTTGGCATTGAGAGAGAGGATCTTTGTATATTCCGGGTTGTCGAGGAAATGCTCGAGACCGGCCGATTCCATCACCCTGCTGACCATCTCCGGGAAGACTGCATCGTAAATGGTTGGGGACCCCCTCGATGCCCATACCAGCCGTTCAAGGCCATACCCGGTATCCACGATCCAATTTTTCATGGGGTAATAGAGCTGCCCGTCCAGATCGACGGGTGGTTTCTCCGTCTTCTTCTTACCGAGGTTCATGAACACGAGGGTGGCGACTTCGAGCCCCCCAATAAGCACTTCGAGGCTCGGGCCTGCGTTCCCGCCACCGATCCAGGGATGCTCCTTGTACGTCACCTGGTCAAGGTTTCCCCCGATCGAGGAGAGAAACTGTTCGCAGAGCTCCACCGTGCGGTCTTTCCAGTAGATCTCTTCAAAATCGGAGTTGAACGCATGATGTGCCATCATCTCGAACTGGGTCAGGTGCCTGCCCGAACGCCCGACCGAATCGAGGTCGTTTAACCTGATGCAGGGCTGGGAGATGGTGAGGGGGTTTGCGGGGGGCGGGACGATGCCGCCGGTCACCCAGGGCTGGAAATCAGCAATTGAGGCGATGGTCAGGTAGATATCGTCCCTCCACCGCGCGACAACAGGGTACCGCTCGATCCGGGTATGGTTGTTCCGCTCAAAGAAGGAGAGAAACGCTTCCCTCATCTCTTCTAGCGTGTGACGCCGAAAGACAGGGTTTCCGATGAAATTGTAGGTTTCGCAGGGGGCATCGCCACAGATCTCCAGGTCAGGATTCCGGGTCCAGAACGCCGCTCCGCATCGCCTGCATACCTTCCGGGTCATCCCCTGGTTTTGAAAATATTCGAGCTGGTATTCGTCCTCGAGCATGGAAAACCTTCGTTCTGTCTATTATTTTGGGTTTTTTACGATAAATAGTGTTTGTCCGGCGGGGTATCCCCATTCCATGCATCCTGGTACCAGCGATCGATCTCGTCAAAAGAGCCGATGGCGGCAGCGATGCGGACAGCGAGTTCGTGCCAGCAGCGCCCTTTCCGGAAGATGAAGTCCCTGCAGGTGCAGAAATCCTCATCGACAATGTGATCCCCAGACCTCCCCACCACGACAAAAAAATCACGGTATTTTTTTATCCGGTTCTCATCGACAGCCAGGATGGCTTTTCTCCCTCGCTCCCCGTACGCCTGCACAATCTCCTGCCGAAGTTCAGGGGTGAGCGCTTTTCTCTCCGAAAGGAGGGAAAACAGCTGGTCTATCTCCATGTTTCCATAACAGGGGGGTCATCGATGAACTGCCAGCCCATCCGTGCTGCCAGCAGCCGCATTCCCGGGGCTTCGAGGGCATAATGGGTGGATTCGATGAGGGGCAGCGGGGAATTCCGTGCGACAGCATGTTTCAGCTCTGCAGAGAGAAACGCCGTAGCCCCGAGAGCCGCTGCCTCCCTGATGGGTTCCGGGTCAAACCCGCTCCCTCCCACAATGCCGATCCTGCCCGGGAGTCGCACCGTCCCCCACGTGCGAAGCGGAGCACCGAGACGGCCGGCAATTCCCGGGAGATCGAGGCTGCAGTCCCCGCAGACCCCGAGGGTCATTTCCGCAACCGAGGTGAGCCCGAGGAGCTCGGCCAGCGCATCGTTGATTCCTCCCTTTGCGTGGTCGAAGTTGGTGTGCATCACGTACACGTTCAGATCGGCAGCCAGCACCTGTTTCAGGAATGCCCCGAGCGGGCGTGGGACAGAGGTGAACGGGGACCAGAGCGGGGTGTGATGCACGACAAGCATATCGGCACCGGCCCTGACCGACTCACGAATCACGGCCGGAGTTGCGTCCAGGGCGCATACCACCCGGCTGATCTCGGAACTGCCTTCGATAATGAGCCCTATCCTCCCTGCATCCATCTGCTCAGCAGAAGCAGGGGGAGCTATCTCCTCCAGGTCGCGGATCACCGTCACGACATCCATGGAAGTGGTTTTGCTCCCACGGGGTATAAAAGGAAGTGATTACTGATAGTAATATACAGTAGCTATAAATATTCTTAAAAAACAGTATGACTATGGAAAAGACCATCAGCCTGATACGGGAGCGGATCAGGGACGGGAATGCACGGGTGGTCACGGCAGAAGAGATGCCTGCGATCGTTGCTGAGCTGGGAGAACAGGAGGCATTGCGGGAAGTCGATGTCGTCACGACCGGGACCTTTGGTGCGATGTGCTCTTCAGGGGCCTTTCTCAACTTCGGGCATGCCGACCCGCCCATCAAGATGGAACGGATCTGGCTCAACGATGTGGAGGCGTACGGCGGGATAGCAGCAGTCGATGCCTACATTGGAGCGACCCAGAAGTCGGCCACCCGCGAAGAGAGCTATGGCGGAGCCCATGTCATCGAGGACTTCATTGCGGGAAAGACTGTCGAACTCCGGGCTCTTTCAACCGGCACTGACTGTTATCCGCGGCGGACTATCACGACAGAACTCCTCCTTGAGAACCTGAACCAGGCCATCATGGTGAATCCAAGGAACGGGTACCAGCGCTATAATGCCGCTTCTAATTCGACCGACAGGAGCCTGTACACCTACATGGGGATGCTCCTGCCAAACTGCGGGAATATCACGTACTCCGGGTCAGGGGTTTTAAACCCGCTTGCCAATGATCCCCAATTCCGCATGATTGGCGGCGGAGTGCCTGCGTTCCTCGGCGGAGCGCCAGGAATGGTTATCGGTGAAGGCACCCAGCATTCTCCTGCAGGGGGTTTTGGTACCCTCATGGTGACCGCCGATATGAAGGCGATGTCCGGTGAGTATGTCCGGGCTGCGACCATGACCGGGTATGGCGTCACCCTCTACATGGGGCTTGGAATCCCCATTCCCATCCTCGATCTGGAAGCAGTCAGGAGCACGGCGATACGCGATGAGGATATCATGGTCGATGTGATCGATTACGGCATCCCTTCCCGGTCCCGCCCGTCACTCCGCAAGGTCAGCTATGCGGAACTCAAGAGCGGTGCTGTCGAACTGCACGGCGAGGAGGTCCGGACCTCGTCATTGTCGAGTTTCCGGAAAGCCAGGGAGATAGCCGCGATCGTCAAGGAATGGGTAGAGGCAGGGAAACTCTCACCAGTGCTGCCCTCCCGCGCGATCGATCCGGTAAAGAGTGCCATGCCGCTGCACGAGACGGTCCGGGGGCCGCGTGTCCTCGATATCATGGACCGGACGGTGATTTCCATCGGCCAGGACGAAGAGATACGGACTGCCGCCAAAAAGCTCCTCAAGGGGGAGACCAATCACCTGCCTGTGATCGGCGAAACGGGGAAGCTGGTCGGCATTGTCACCACGTATGATGTCTCAAAAGCGGTCGCCAACCCGGGGAAGGCATCCATTGTCAGGGACATCATGAAGAAGAAAGTGATCACCACTACCCCTGACGAGGCGGTCGATATCGCAGTACGGAAGCTTGAGCAGCACAACATCAGTGCACTTCCCGTCATCGACAAGGAATTGCGGGTCATCGGGATGCTGACGGCGATGAATCTCGGCAAGCTCTTCGGGGGGAGGTGGCTGAAATGAAACTCGTCGTCACCTTCTCACGGAAGGCCGGAAAAAACCCGATTATCGCCCAGGTCGTCCGGGAGACCGGCGTGCTGATCAATGTCGAACGGGCGCTGATCGATTCATCCGAGGGGGAAGCGCTGATCGATATCCCTGACGGGTCCTGTGCGATGGTCAAGGAACGCCTGGCAGCTCTCGGTGCGGCGGTCCGCGTGCTCGAGGATGTCATCACGCTTGACCCGAGCCGGTGCGTGGACTGTGGTGCCTGCATCAGCATCTGCCCGCAGGAAGTCTTCTCCTTTGATGCAGACTGGCGGCTCAGCATGGAAGAGAAACGCTGTGTCCTCTGCGGCCGCTGTATCGAGATCTGTCCTCACCGGGCCCTCTCCCACAAAGGGGAGGGGTGAGAGCGGGGAGGAATCCCTCACTCTTTTCCCTCATGCCTGTTTTGCCCCTCCCCGGGTGCGATTGCGGAGCAACAACCGTCCCGGCAGTCCTCTCCTCGTGGCATATTCCGGCACTGGTTTCGCCTATTTTGAAGAATACCGCGCCCGTGCCTCTTTGAGCGATCCGATCTTCTCCCCCGGCTGAATCCTTCTCAGAAACCCGCAGAGCTCAGCGATGCTGGCTGGGATATACCCGATCTGTTCTGCACTCACGTTGATGGTCCGGGTCCCGGCATTGATGAAAGGATAGGTCGCAAGGTCATTGTTGTGCAGGTGGCCGTGGATAACCCATCCCGGGTGATCCACCGGTGCCTGGGCCGGATCATGGATGAGGTAGAAATCGTATCTGCCATGCTTCAACTGGAAACCCGGAAGAGCCCCGGGAATTGCCGCATCATGGTTGCCGGCAATGACGTGGATCCGGCCATTGAGCCGGGAGAGATAGTCCGATGCTGGCGCTGCATTTTTCCCGTAGCAGAGGTCACCCAGGTAGAATACCTCGTCCCCCGGGCTGACCCGGTGGTTCCAGTTCTCCACCAGGACCTGATCCATCTCCCCGGAGGATAAAAACGGGCGGCGGCAGTACTGGATGATGTTGCCGTGTCCCAGATGCAGATCGGCGATCACAAACTGCTCCGGCGATCTGCCATGAACATCTTCATGCAGTTCCATCCCCTCCTCCTCCCGGTAGCGCCTGTAGGAGTCCCTCCACTCCTGCGCATCCCCGGACTCTTTCCGTGAGAGCCAGGTGCTGCGTGGAAGGTCAAACTCTTTCCAGATGGCTCCCCTCCGCACGAGCGCGATACGGAAGATATCGACCGGGGAATCACAAGCCTGCAGATACGTCCGTATCGGTAGTACGGTCCCTTTTTTCCCCCCTGCGTCATATCCCGGGGACGGCGGGAGCGCGACCGCCCTTTTCCAGAACGTGTCGAACTCGCGGAACGGTATATTGAACCGGAGCGAGATATGGAATATCCGATGGCCCGGGAGCCTGTCTATCCACGTGCAGCGGGAGGCCAGGGGAGGCATTGACGATACGAGCTGCCGGTAAAACCCGGCGAGGTCCGGACCCGGGGAGACGCGGAGCACAATTGCTCCTCCCCGCATTCCCTTCAGCTGGACCATATCCCCGATCGTGCACGAGAGCCTGGCCAGGCCTTTGGCAGCATCCTGGATCCGGGTGACAAGGACATTCCCCTGCACACGGGTCCAGAACGGGCCAAAAAGGGTGATGTGGGGTTCGCGTGCCTCACCGCAGGTCATTCCGGTGATCAGGGGAAAGGTGGTGATAAGTGAGCTCAGGGCACGATCACGGATCCGGGCCATGATCAGGTAATCAGCCGCTTTCCGTGTGCCTATCCGCCATGCTATCCGGGCCCGGTGTCCTCCTGTTCTCATGTTCTCTTCATGAGAGGCTCCATCATGATCGGATATATACCTCCCTGTCTGCAACCCCGTCATCATGGAGAGCGGGATTTTCTTCCGGCGGGTATTTGTTGCTTCGGCACGACAGTAGGTACGATATGATCCGGCACCGGTTTCACCTGAAGCAGACGATAGCAACCATTCTTGCTGACGAGGAGCGGTATGCAAGGGCTGCCAGGGAGGGGATGATCCGTGCCCGACAGCAGCTTGAGCAGTATAGTGCGGGAGATCCTTTTTTTCTCACCACCTTCGAGCCCTACCCGGTCCATTCCGGGATATCCGTGGTGGACCGTATGTGTGATGCCACGGTGAAGGCCGGGGTGGGGCCGATGGCTGCAGTTGCCGGAGCGATTGCCTGGGCAGGGGTGGAGGCGATGGTGGAGGACGGCGCTTCATTCGGCGTCGTGGACAATGGCGGGGATATTGCCTGTTTTTCTGACCGCGAGATCACGATCGGTGTCCATGCCGGGACATCGGGACTGTCGGACCGGTACGCCTTTGTGGTCGGGCCCCGCGAGGGTATCTTTGGTATATGCACCTCATCGGCAACCGTCGGTCCTTCCATCTCCCTTGGCGTGGCAGATGCCGCTACTGTTTTTGCGCAGGATCCCGCGCTTGCCGATGCCTGGGCGACTGCGGTCTGCAACCGGGCAACAGAGCAGGATACCTCGGTGGTCGATGAAGCGCTCCTAGGAGGATGTGAAGGGGTGTGCGTCATTATCGGCAACTGGCACTGCCGGAAGGGTATCCTCCCAAAGGTGGTGAAAGCCCGCGTGCCGCATGACCTGATCACGGGAGGACTGTTCTGAAAAAAGGGCCTGGTATCAGGTCGCTTCATCAAGGAACTGGAGCGCCTTTGCGTACGAACCGGTCCCATGGTATCGTGCAATGATCTGCTCACCATCGCTCACGGAAAACGAGGGCTCACTCCCATCGAAGGAGAAGATCACTTCAAAGAGGTCATTTTCGCTCAACATCACCCCGGTTGCGAGCGCTGATGCAGGCTGGAGGGTGAGTCGCTCCCGCTCGAGGTCTCCGGGTTCCTCCCGGAAAAGGTAGTAAAAGACCTGGAAGGCATTCAGCAGATCTGAAGTGAGCAGCTCATCGCGAATATCCGGAGGCAGCAGGTCGAGTTCTTGTGCAAGAGCATCCGGTTCATCTTCACCCTTCTCAAGAATATGGTCGGCGATGCGACTGAGTTCTCCGAAAGGCACGGGGTCGTTTGTGTTCACTGCTTCAGCTTATCGGAGTGCCCGGGCATAAAGCATCCCCCTCCCCTGGCCCGTGACCAACACAACCTATAATCAGGGATTTGTCGTATCTGTAAGGGTGAAGGAAGAGGATCTGGACTGGTGGATATATCATATCCTGGCAGAAGAACCAGATCAGGATGGTGCAACACTCTCCGAAAAGACCGACTGCACTGCTTCCGAGGTCGCAGCATCCCTTGCCCGCCTTGAAAAATTTCTTCTCGTTGAGAGGCATGGGAAGACGTACCGGATCCGTTCGATCCCGGAGATGCTCCTTTCCTGCCAATGTATGTACGATGACGGTGCACCGTTCATCATCGACAACGGGGTCATACGGGAGAGGAAGAGGCCGGAATGAAGCTGCCTGAGATCGTGGTGCTCCGGATTGGGCACCGGCCTGAACGGGACCAGCGGGTCACCACCCACGTGGGGCTTGCGGCCCGTGCGCTTGGTGCGAGGGGGATCTACCTTGCTGCGGATGACAAGGGCGTGGTGCAGAGCATATCGGATGTGGTCCTGCGCTGGGGGGGTGACTTTTTTATCGAGCACAAGGTCTCCTGGAAGCGGTGCATCAGGGAGTGGAAAGAGTCGGGGGGATGCGTGGTGCACCTGACGATGTATGGAGAGCGGCTCCAGGACAGGGAGGAGGAGATGCGCCAGAGATCAAGGATCCTCGTCGTTGTTGGGGCCGAGAAAGTACCGGGTGAACTCTACGGCCTCGCTGATTACAACATTGGGGTTACCAGCCAGCCGCATTCAGAACTGTCAAGTCTTGCCGTCTTTCTCGACCACATCTTTTCCGGATCGGAGCTCGATTCAGAGTTTTCAGGAGGGAAGATACGCATCGTCCCCTCTCCTGAAGGAAAGCACACCGAGGAGTTATGAGAGGCAG
>CAZRAQ010000065.1:9325-9793 GCA_964598015.1 uncultured Methanoregula sp.
CCCGCCACATCGCACAGTCTGCATATGCTGCCGGGTATGACGTGTACGCTGTCGACCATTTCTGTGACCAGGACCTTTTGTTTTACACGCGGGATGCCATGGCATTCGAAGAACTTGGCGATCTTGAGGGGGCTGTTGAGGAGATGTGCCGGCGGCATCCACCCGATCTTGTCGTTGCTGCATCGGGGGCTGAAGCCATGGCCGGACGGGATCTCTGCGGCACCCCACGAGAGAAAGTCGGGCGGTTCCTCGACAAGTTGTCCACGCACCAGTTCTTCGAAGAGACAGGGATCCCCACACCCCACCTTCTCCCGCGTGGGCACTACCCTGCGATGCTCAAACCGAGGAAGGGTTCGGGCGGGTGGAGGAATGCGATCGTGCACGATGATGCTGAATATTGCCGGTGGATGGATGAATTCGGGGATCTCCCCGCTCTCTCTGAAGAGGTCGTGCACGGGGTCCCTTCAT
>CAZRAQ010000066.1:0-9671 GCA_964598015.1 uncultured Methanoregula sp.
TCAGAGAGGATGCCCTCATGCATGAGAAATGACAGTATCCGGACCAATTCCCCGACTCCGAAGAGTATCACAAGAATCGAGGTCACAATCATACCGATGATGGCGATGATGACCAGGATACGGCTGCTAAGAAAGAGGTTTTTCAGCCAGACTCGCTTCCCGGGAGTGTCCTGCATAAGACTGTCGGAAGTCATGATATCACCGTATGAGAGAATAATCGCTCATCCATTAAACACCACGCCCGTACGTTTGAAAAAATCCGGTTCATAGGATCAGTATCCCCTGATGTCGACCGGAATTTTTGTCATTTTCCGGAATATCCGTCGTTTCCGGGCAAGGTTCCGGTAGTCGTACACAAAATGTTCGTAGGTATCCCATATCGTCGCCCAGTTGAGGATGGTAAGAATTGCCAGAATAATCGCAATCTTGATTGACTCAAGGGGGATTTCATATATCGCGACATAGCCTGCGAACAGGAGCAGGAAAGCAATATTCACCACCATAAGAATGAAACTGTACATCCCCTCTCTCCGGGAAATTTTCAGGTCATGGGTCAGATCGTCCTGGCGGAATCCGAAATGATGGCGAACGGATTCGATGATTTGCGGGACGAAAACCGCGGTAAACTCTTTTTCCGGCAGTTCAATGACGATACTGGCCGGTTTGCTGACCCAGTATTCATCGAGATGTCCTGCAAGAGCGTCCTCTGCCTCTTCCGTCAACTCCTTCCCGGGAAGAGGGGTGAGATCTTCCTCATCGAACAGCTGCCGGAGTGCCTTGAATCTGAAGGTAAAATGAACCGTCCCGTCCTGCTCTTCTTTTTTTACGGAAATTTCTTTCATTTCAAACTCTTACAAGAGTTGAGCCCGCCGGTAATATAACCCTGCTACAAAAACAATCGTCTGCCACGTGCCTCTGCTGCCAATCCTGTAGCTGCAGTGGAGCCAGTGCTGCCATGAGAATGTTTGGCACATCGGGGGGAATCCAATACCATCGCAGGATAGATCCAGAAAGAGTAAAGATTTTGGAAGAATCATCCAAGTATGAGAGAAGAGTCCGGGGCCGGAACAGGCCCTGCACTTTCGCAGATGCTCTTGAGCATCGGTTCGGTTGAGATACAGAGATACGAAATAGCACTATTAGAGGAGTCGAGATATGGCGCCGAGTGTGGGGAAAGGTCTTGTGGGGGTCATGGCCCTGGGAACGTTTGTGGTGGTCCTGGATAATACCATCATGAACGTCTCCATCTCAGCGCTGGTTTCCGATCTGGGAACCACCGTGTCCGGCGTACAGGCGGCCATTGCACTGAACGCGCTGATGATGGCGGCATTTGTCCTGATGGGCGGGAAGATGGCCGATATCGGGGGGATGAAGAGAATTTTCCTCATCGGAGCCCTGTTCTACATTGCCGGCAGTCTCCTGGCTTCCGTCAGCAATTCATTACCGGTGTTTATCCTGGGGTGGTGTGCCATCCAGGGGTTCGGAGCGGCCATGATGCTGCCGAACGTGAATACGATCATACGCGCTTACATCACCGGGATGGAAC
Source organism: uncultured Methanoregula sp. (assembly GCA_964598015.1). GTDB lineage: Archaea > Halobacteriota > Methanomicrobia > Methanomicrobiales > Methanospirillaceae > UBA9949. The sequence goes on from CAZRAQ010000066.1 coordinate 1,547, forward strand.
GGGTGAAGGCCTACGGGATCATGGGCGGGATCAACGCGATGGCCATGGCTGTGGGACCAATCATCGGCGGGTTTCTGACCACGTATTTCTCCTGGCGCTGGGCTTTTCGCCTGGAAGTGGGGGTGCTGGTTGCGGTCCTGCTGATGAGCAGGGTAATTCCGAAAGATGTGATGGGGAGTGTGAGGCCGAAACTTGATAAAGGGGGAGTGCTGTTGCAGGCAGCGGCGATGGTCCTGCTGGTCGTTGGAACGCTCCTCATCGCAGATTACGGACTGCTTTTTGCAAAACAGCCGTTTATCATTGGTGGTTACGAATTTGCTCCTTTCGGCCTGTCCATCGTCCCGTTCCTCTATGGAGCTGCCGTGCTCTGTTTGATCCAGTTTGTCCACTGGGAGAGACACCTTGAAGCGAAGGGCAGGGACCGGCTGGTAGACCTGGGATTGTTCCGTATCAGGGATTTCGTGACGGGACTTGACGTGAGATTTCTCCAGGTCGCCCTGATTGCCGGAACCACGTTCTCCGTACCCCTGTTTTTGCAGGTGACCTACGGGATCAGTGCGTTTGAGACCGGCTTTATTCTCCTGGGATTGACCGCCGGCCTGTTGTTGACGGCGGTGGGGGGAGCGAAACGGGGTCTTGGGATTTTACCGAAGAAGAAGGTCCAGGCGGGATTTTTGATCGCTCTTGCCGGGATTCTCATCATGACTGCCTTTATGTTTATCGGTGATGCTCCACGGGGATTGCTGCCTGGCCTGTTTGTATACGGTCTTGGGATCGGTCTGGTGGTATCGCAGATTGTGAACCTGATCATGTCAACGGTCACTTCCCGGCAGACCGCGGAGGCATCAGGGGTCGCTTCAACCCTGGAAACGTTGGGGAGCTCGATCGGAACAGCCGTCATCGGAACGATTCTGGTGGTGGCGTTGACAGGCGGGGTGGTGCACATGGTGGACCAGAGCACCGTGTTTCCCTGTGAAGTAAAGGAGCTGATCAGCGAAGACATGGTGACGAGCCTGGAAGTGGTTTCGACCGATGTCGTATCGGAAAACATCCAGGGGAATGGCGTCTATGAAGCAGAAGCGACCAGGATCTATAGCGCCGCCAGGCAAAATGCGTTCATCATCACCCTGCTGTTCATGGCCTTTACGGCATTTGTTGCCTTCCTCATGGCAAGAAATTTACCCGCCAGGCAAGTTGTAACTGAAGATGAAGTTGTAACTGAAGATGAGGAAGCCTGATTCCGGCTGATTTTCTCCGGGCAGGGAGTGAGAATACTCATCAGAACCGGGTAGTCATTGAATCGGTCACGGTAACAAAAGAGATCTCAGAATATAGATTATTCTTGCTGCACATAGGAAGGAGCCGGGGATTGTTCAGGAATGAAAGTCCCTTTTCCCACTGAATATGGATCATGCTCCATCTCCCGCTCATCCCCCCATGAATTTCATCACGTTCGCCGGGGCCCTTCCGGCACGCAACTCCTCCGCCATGAACTTCATCGGTCTGTCGACATGCGAGAAGAACATCAGGTAACCATTGCAAAGATAATTCAGACCCGGCTCTCCATCAGGAGTCAGAGCAAATCTGTTTTTTGGACATTCGCCCCTGCATGCAAAGAGAACAGGGCAATTTTGACAGTATTCCGGGAGCTTGTCCCGTTTATCAAGTCCAAACTGCCTTTGCCTCCCGCTATTGACCAGCTCAATCAGCGGACTATCCTGGATATTGCCCAGCAGGTGATCGCGGTCGACAAAATGATCGCAGGAGTAGATATCGCCACTATGTTCGATCACCATTGCAGATCCGCAGGTGGGCGAAAAGACACATATCCCATGCGGTTCCCCATACCAGTTTGCAAGGGCTGTATCGAAATGCTGGATATAGGTCGTCCCAACGTCATGTTTCACCCATTCATCAAAGACTCCGATCAGGAATTTCCCGTACTGTTCAGGGCTCACTGACAAAGGCGTCACTGTACCGCTCTGACGGTCCCGTTCCACTACTGGGATGAACTGGATAAACTGCGCTTTTACCACATCGCGGAAGAACCGGTAGACTTCAAGAGGATGATCACCGTTCACTGCATTGACGGTGCAGAGGATGTTGAAATCCACCTTATGCTTTTTCAGCAGAGCGAGAGCTTTCATCAACCGATCAAACGTTCCCTTTCCGGCAGCGTCTGTCCTGCAGGCATCATGCAATTCCCGCGGGCCGTCGATACTGATGCCCACGAGGAACCTGTTTTTCCTGAAAAATTCACACCATCCATCGTCAAGCAGGATCCCGTTCGTCTGGATGGTGTTGTGGATCACCATACCGGGCCGGCAATACTTCTTCTGGAGGACCATCGCTTTCTCAAAGAAACCCCGGCCCATGAGTGTCGGCTCCCCGCCCTGCCATGCGAAGGTGACCTCCGGTATGCAGTGTGCCTCGATGGTTTGCCGAATATACTCTTTCAGCACTGCATCAGGCATGCGGAACCGGCTTTTCGGGTACAGGTCCCCCTTGCGAAGGTAGAAGCAGTAGTGGCAGGCAAGGTTGCACCGGGAGCCTCCGGGTTTTGCCATGAGGTGGAATGCGGGTACATTGCAGGCGGGCATGATTTTTAGAGAAGTATGGCAACAGATTAAAAATGTGTTTGTTTTCGGGTATCGCGCGGAAGGGTTATGGGAGCGGCGCCCTTATTGTCGTGCCAAGGCGATCTTCAGTTCCGCTTCCGTATCAGGAATCAGTTCACCTGATAAATCCAGCGTAACCCGTCTGATGGTACCGGTGAAGGGGAACGCATCGCTGTACTCATCAGGTGCTGCAGGCTCGCCGCCGTCATAGCCGCAGGTCAGGCCCTGCGTCCCGAACATGTTCAGGACCGAGTAGGGCATGTCGATGCTTGCGACCAGCTTTCGGTTGATGTAGAGCTGGCAGCGGGCCGGCGTTCCCCTCCCCAAGGCAACATCGGGCTTGCCGGTCGGCTCGAACTCGTAGCGGAGCTCGACCTCGCCCTCCGGAACCTTCTCGCTGGAATGCAACCAGAACCGGTCCCGGCCCAGCCAGTTATACAGGAAGTGGAGCCTCTGATCCTTGACAAAGAAGGTGTAACCTCCGGTGCGGCCTCCATTGGCCAGCAACACCCCCTCTGCACCGCCCTTCGGGATATTGACGTCGGCCGTGATACTCCATGGCCGGTTATAGGTTTTGGGCGTGGCGGTAAAGGGGATAGACGATCCGCCAGAGTAATAGACAAACCTGTCCCTCGGCCTCGCTATTGTCGGGCGCTCCACGTTGAGGCGTTCCAGGGCGCTGCCGTCAATCGGGAGAACCTGGTACCTGCCCGCTTCAGCCCACCACCGGCCGACCATCTCGATCACCTTGTCGGGATGCGCTGCGGCAAGGTTACGGCATTCGGAGTAGTCCCCATCCACGTGGTACAGCTCCCAGTCGTGGGTCTCGATATCCACAAGCACCGTGTTCGGTATGGGGGAGCCGAACTGGCGCCCCTTCTTTGCAGCCTCGGCGAAGCTTTGGCCCGGCCACGGGCAGACCGCCCGCCAGCCGTCATGGTAGATCGAGCGGTGGCCGAACATCTCGAAGTACTGGGTGTGGTGATTGCCGGGTGCAGAAGCGTCGTTGAAGGTGTGCGCGAAGCTCACCCCGTCGATGGGCGCCTGGGTCACGCCGCGGATGCTCTGCGGCGCCTCGATGCCAAGGGCTTCCAGAACCGTCGGGACGAGGTCGATAATGTGCCCGTACTGGGGCCGCAGTTCGCCTCGGGCCTGGATCACCCTGGGCCACGACACGATGCACGGGTCGGTAGTGCCGCCCCGGTACGTCTCGCGCTTCCAGCGGCGAAACGGCGTGTTGCCGGCGTTCGTCCAGCCCCAGGGGTAATGGTTGCAGGTCTCGACGCCGCCTAGCTGGTCGATGACCTTGAGGTTGTCTTCCAGTGTTTCCTTCGCATTGTTAAAAAAGAACATCTCGTTGAGCGATCCCACCGGTCCGCCCTCGGAGCTGGCTCCGTTGTCGGAGATGACGATGATCAGCGTGTTGTCCAGCTCGCCGATCTCTTTCAGGAAATCAAGGATACGCCCGAAGTGGTAATCGGTGAAGCTGACAAACCCGGCATAGACCTCCATCATCCGGGTAAAGAGCCGTTTCTCGTCCGCTGACAGGGTGTCCCAGACAGGCACATCGGGGTCATGCGGTGACAATTCCGTGCCCGGCGGAATGATGCCCATTTCGAGCTGGCGCTGGTGGACGATCTCGCGGTACTTGTCCCAGCCCATGTCGAACCTGCCCTTGTACCTGTCTGCCCACTCCTTGGGGACGTGGTGCGGTGCGTGGCCGCAGCCCGTGGCGTAATACAGGAAGAAGGGCTTGTCCGGTGCGGTGACATGTGCATCCTGGATGAACTCGATGGCCTTGTCGGCAAGGTCAGCGCTCAGGTGGTAGCCGTCCTCGGGCTTTGCGGGCTGCTCAACCCCGTGGTTGTCGTAGACCAGCTCCGGGTACCACTGGTTGGTCTCGCCGCCCAGGAACCCGTAATACCGCTCGAAGCCGCGGCCGAGCGGCCAGCGGTCATAGGGCCCGGCTGCGGTCGTGTGTTCGGGTGGTGTGAGGTGCCACTTCCCGACACAGAAGGTGTTGTAGCCCTTCTGCAGCAGCATCTCGGAAAGCATCCCCTTGTCAAAGGGCAGGATGCCGTTGTAGCCGGGGTACCCGGTGGAGGTCTCGGTGATCGACGCCAGCCCGATCGAGTGGTGATTCCGACCGGTCAGGATGCAGCCACGCGACGGCGAGCAGAGGGCCGTGGTGTGCATGTTGGTGTAGGTCAGGCCGAATTTCGCCAGCTCGTCCAGCACGGGCGTCTCGACCAGCCCGCCAAAGGGGGAGAGCTGACCGTAGCCGACATCGTCGAGCACAAAGAAGATGACGTTGGGTGCACCCTCCGGGGGGCGTTCGAGCTCCGGCCAGGCCGGCGAGGACTCCTCAACAGTACGCCCGATAACCCCCGTGAAGGGGGTCCCGTCCTTGTATACCTTGAGTTTCGTAATGGGAATCACCCTTTTTTAAAAAATGACAGTTCCCTAGATCACTTGCACTGCCCCATCTTGGACGAATGAGGCTCCGATCTGCTGCACATCATCGTTCCCAGGGGCACCCTGGACTACAAGGATGCTGTTCCCGCTCATGAATACTTCCGTGTTCAACGTCTTCCAGTTCTGATAGGTATTCTGGGCTATTGCAAGGGCTGAGTACATTGCTTCACCATTGCTGAATCCGACAACAAGAACCTTTACCGTTGTCGCAGTGGTGGAAACAGCACAATTCGGGGAGATCTGGTAGAGGATAGCACTCTCTCCTCCCGGGACATTGACCGGGTAGTTTTCTGAAGAGCAGATCTGCAATCCTGCAGCAGCTACGGCGGATTCTACCATGGGGGATGCTATCGAAGCCGCTGTTTGCGAGCTGCTATCAGGGAGGGATGCCCAGATAAGGATGGGCATCAGGCCGATGAAACAGAAGATGATGACGAGTGCGATGCCTTTACTCGATGATTCAGATTTCTTCGACTCCTGATGTTGCTCCGGGTTGGTCTTCTTGCTCATGATTCACCTGCAAACTGAATACTGCACTCTGCTCAAAGTCCCAGCAGCTTCTTTTTCATCGCGGCAAACTCTTCGTCGGTCAGAACTCCCTGTTTGTGGAGATCCGCCAGTTTCTGGATTTCGGCAGTCATGTCCTTGGGGGCCGGTGCCGCCGGTGCGGCCTGCTGCTGCGCCTGAGCGGCACCATCAGCCCTTGCCTGTTCCACCGCTGCCTGCTGTTGGGCCTGCGCTGCCTGCGCCTGCTGGGCCCTCGCTTCACCTGCCCTCATTCCTGCGACGAGCATCAATCCTCTTCCTCTCATGTTCAGGCACCTCCTTTTGCCTTCAGGTGTTTTTCAGCTTTCTGGATCGTTTCGGGGGGGATCCGGCCCATATCGATCAGTTCGGCGTCGGCCTCAAGCAGGGCTTTTTTGAACTTGATGGCCCAGACATTCTCGAAGAGGAGCAGGGCAGCCGATGTGTTGTTTGCCAGTGACATTGCCAAAGCCTCGATGTCCCCCTCTGAGAACCACTCATCGGTGCGTTTCGCCAGTTCCCTGTACGCTGCACCCGCCTCTCCTTCCAGGTTCTTCGCTTCAACGATCATCAGTTTCCCGTTCGCATCCTTCAGTATCATAACCAGATCGATTATCCGTATGATGCCTTTCTTTTCCAGATCATTCAGCTCGGGAGCGATCTTCCCGGTGAACTTGTTCCCGGGGAACCTGATCATCAGGTAATCCACCGGGCCCATGATGTTACCCTGTTTTTCTGTCATACCATTTCTCTCCTGTTCATTTCACATACTTCTTGTCGTCTCTCTCGCTATCGGGGAATGCCGAATGCCTCTTTTGTGCCTGGGAGCAGACAATAGATCAGCACCAGGCCACTCACGATGAACATAGGGGCCATTGCCTCCCACGATGATGCCCCGATGACGCAGAGCAACGCATAGAAAAAGGCGAATGCTGCAATCATCACCATCCACAGCCATCCCTGGGGGTGCACTTCCCAGAGCATCCGGGCTACGCCGAGCCAGATGAGGCAGAGGAAGCCCCAGAGAAAAGCCCCGATGAGGCTGAACTGGAAGAAGGCCACATTTCCAATGTAGGTCGGAAGAATATGCAGCATCTGCAAGGTATAAATCAAGGCATTAATCGCACCAAGCACAGCGAGTATGACGAGGATAGTTACCCCAATCGGTCGTTCTTTTGCCAAGGTTACTCATTCCTTTCTTTCAATTGAGTTTTTCTCCGGCTCTGGCCCCTTCTGCGAGATGTACACCCATTGCCACGAGTGAATCAAGCGTTATGAAACCATTCGCGAGAATAACACCATGTTGTTTCAGTGCTATCTCCTTGAATTTTTTGGCCCACAGGTGCTCGATAAGCAGGAAACCGGCAGCTGTTTTGTTGGGAATGTTCTTTGCAACCTCCCTGATCTGTTCCCTGCTCAGGCCAAATTCCTTGTAATACATATACTCGGCACCGGCATTTGCACCGGTTTTCGCACCTTCTTCGCCGGCTGCTCCATACCCGATAAGTGCTCCTATTCCTGCTCCCAGTTTTATCCGGTCATCATCAGAAAGCTCGGTGAGCTGAACCGATGCAATCTTTCCTTTCTCATCCTTTGCGATGGCAAGAAGCCCTACTACCCGGATGATCTTCTTTTCACTGAGCGAGAGGATCTCCTTGAGTAATTCGCCTTTCAGGTACTTGACTTCTGGAAATCCTATCGCTATCATCTGTATCGGTCCAAATTCAACCATTTTTTACTCCTCTTCAATGTTTCCCGAAACGGTGTGCCTATCACTCCCCGTTTTCTGGGTTCACCCCATATCTGAAGGATTATTATATGTATCTTCGGATTATTCTCAAAAATCGGAAAGAACACCCCGTATGTTCTGAAAATCGGAAAGAACAATGGGGTTTATTAAGGATATCTGACGCTTCACTATCATGGTGATTTGACAATGACTGATGGAATGTCTGAAACAACGGGAGCCCCGCATCCGATGGGAAATTTCTTTCCCTGGTGGCTCCTGCTCATCATGGGATTCATCGCTCTTATCCTTGGATCCTTCCTGATCGTTTATCCGGTTGGGACCCTGTTCGTCATTATCTGGTTCCTTGGGTTTTACTGGTTCTTCAGCGGTATCGTCACGCTCTTCAGCGCATTTACGTCGAACAATGATCGGGGAATGAAGATCTTCTGGGGATTTTTGGGCATCATCCTGGGTCTCCTTATTATCGCGTACCCCTTATACAGCACTTTCATCGTGCCGTATATATTCACTATCATGGTGGGTATCCTGGCCCTGATTTATGGATTTGTTGCCCTCTACGGAGCCTTCACCGGCAAAGGCTGGGGTATCGGTCTCCTGGGCATCCTTTCCCTGCTCTTTGGATTCCTTATCCTCGCAGAACCCGTCCTGGCCACCTTCGCAGTCCCGTTCGTTTTCGGGATTCTTGGTATCTTCTTCGGATTCATGGCGATTGTTGGCTCTTTCATGCTCAGGTCGGCACAAAAGTCAGCCTGAACCC